>CAYOGX010000166.1:0-7826 GCA_964403235.1 uncultured Planctomycetales bacterium
TGCTGCGCCCGGCTGATCGCCTCACCGACCAGGGCCGCCAAGGCCGCCCTGACCAAGGCGAAACACCATTTCTGCACGCAGCAGGTCCTCACGGTCACCGCGCCCAACAAGCCGGGGCAGCTCGAGCGGATCGCCGCGCGGCTGGCCAAGGCCCGGGTCAACATCAACTACGTGTATGGCAGCACCGGCGCGGGCGAGTCCGGCAAGATCGTGCTCGCGGTCAGCAACGTGAGCCGCGCAGCCAAGGTGGTCTGAGCGCGGCGGATCGGGTCCTACGGCTCCCCCGCCGCGCGTACCTGTTTCGCGTGGTTTCCTAAGCTCGACTTTTGCCGTTTCTCGCGATGGAAACGCGACAGATTCCCGTGGTTTCGCCCAAACGGCCGCGACTTTTTGAAAAGGCATCGTTTTCGACCCTCTGAAAAAAGTCGACTGGGTCATAGATCCTTATGGTTTCGGGGCTTTTGGGCTCCTGCAAAATGGCAGAAGTCGAGCTAAGGGCGTTTTCCACCGCTTGTGGTCACGTGATTGTTTAGCGGGGCCGCGTGCGGCCCCTTCCCCGCCGCGCGCGGCGGGGCTAAGCAAGATGCGCTCGCAGGTACGGGAAGCCGATCTACGAGGCGTCGACGGGCTCGTGCGCGGGTCTCAGCGCCATCAGGCGGAGGCTGGCCAGCGCCAATTCGGGCCGTTGTAGCTGCGTCCGGAACCACCCCTTCAACGTCTGGTTGAACAGCCGGGCCTGATTGGCCAGGTGAAACTCCACACCCGTCAGGGCGTTGCGGATGATCGGCTCGGTCAGCCGCGACGCGGACGTGTGCTGGGCCTCCGCGCGGGCCAGGAACACGATCGCGTTCAGGTCGTGGATGTGCTGGTGGATGCCGGCAGTCACGGTCAGCCGCGTGCCCGCCAGGTACCGCTGCCAGAGGCGCGAACGGAAATAGCGAACCAGCAGTTGCGTCGCGGCCGCGTCCAGGTCCTCGTCTACCTGGTGGGCCATCACCTGATCGATGGGAATGTTTCTGCCGAACAGCCTGGAGGCATAGGTTCCGCTCAGCGTGGCCAGCGCCATCAGCTTCGGAATCAACGTCAGCCGCTTGAAGAGCCCCATGGCCGTCACGGCGTCCGGCGGGACGGTGTCGGGGTAGAGTGTCGCGGCAAACAGGAACCTGGCCTGCATCGGCGACTGGCCCGGCTGG
The DNA here is from genome assembly GCA_964403235.1 of uncultured Planctomycetales bacterium. Lineage (GTDB taxonomy): Bacteria > Planctomycetota > Phycisphaerae > UBA1845 > JAFGLZ01 > JAFGLZ01. The sequence continues at coordinate 1,194 of CAYOGX010000166.1, forward strand.
GGATAGCCGCGGATCTCCGGGACGTCCGGCGCGTCGGGTAGGGCCTGTCCGGAGCGGAGCAGATCGACGAGCGCGTCGGGTTGGCCGTTGTCGCTCCGCGTTGCGGCGGTTTTGTATTCACGCACGCCCACCAGCAGCGCCAACAGCTCGGCGAAGCGGCCCCACACGTCGGCGTCATGCTCGGGGTCGAACAGTGAGACGGCCCGGTCGAACAGGGCGTCGTTCTCGGCCGGCGTGAGCGCGCACGTCTTGTCCAGCGGGACAGGGGCGTCCGGTTTCGGGTCGCGTTGCGTCCGTGGCACCCGGCTCGCCATCTCCGATACGTGGTCCGATAGCGGCGGCCCGTCCTGCGCCTGTACGGAGGGGCAGCCGTAGTTGGCCGACACGCGGTCGTCCACCCACGTGTGCGCTGCAAGGTAGGGGAACTGGCGGCACATGTGGGGCTTGGCCTCGGGACCGAGCTCCTTGTGGATGATGCACAAGTCGTCGGCGTCCAGGAACAGACAGCGGGTCCCCTCGCCCTTGGCCAGTCGGTGGAACCCCTCCTTCTCGCACGTGCCCTTGTCGTACAGGTCCCTGCCGACAAGGTGCGGGTAAGCGCTGAAATCGTGGCGGTCCAGGGCCTGGGCCTTGTCGGCCTCGATCAGCGTGTGCCACGGCTGATCGCAGCAGAACGTACAGCTCCCGCACGCGAATCGCACCGATTCGTCCAAGTTCTGTGGCTGCATCGCGGCTCCCCTGACTTGACGCCGTGACGTTAGGATTACCAGTTCATGGGCCGTGGGCGCCGACCCTGCGCGGGCGCAGCGTCGCCACCCCGTTCTTGTGTCGGCTGATGAACAGCGCCGCTTGACCTGTGCGACGCCGAAATGCCTGCCACAAGCCCGGCGGGGCCGTACGTCAGTCCTCGGGGAGGCGGGATCTCTTGCCCTGCACCGACTGGGATTAACGACACCGGTTTGATCGTTTCTCCGCTCAAGCGTATGGTACCTCCCAGCGCGGTAGGGTGATCACACACGGGACCACGACGGCCGCGCACCACGCAAGGGGGTGCATCGTGCAGGTTCGACAAGGAGCACAGGCATGGCAAGTCGTCCGGTCAGGTTGTTGTTGGTCGCGACGCATCCCGCGGACACGTTCGATCAGGCGGGCGGCACGTTGGCCCATCACGTCGCGCACGGTGATCACGTCACGGTCGTTTCGGTGACCACCGGCGTGCGCTCGCACGACTGGGAGCTGATCGACGGGAAGGATCGGTCAGGCCAGGCGTTGGACGTCGAGCAGCAAATCGAGGCGGAGCGGGCCAAGAAGTTGAAGGAGATGCGGGCGGCCTGCGCGATCCTCGGTATCGAGAACGTTCAGACGCTCGGCTTCGAGGACGACGAGGAGCTGTTGACCGAAGGCCTGGTCGTCGCGATCGCCAAGGTCATCCGGGACGTCCGGCCGGACATCGTCATCACGCACCACCCGTTCGAGGACTGGGGCCTGAAGCTGCACGCGACGGTGGGCAGGGCGACGATGTTCGCGTTCCGAAAGGCGGCCACGTCCGGGCACGGCAAGTCGCAGCGCTCGCACCGCGTGCCGTCGATCTACTTCATGAACCCCATGGCGTACGTGGGGGTCTCGTTGAGCAACGCGTTCGCCGCGCACATCGACGTGTACGTCGACATCTCCGACGTGATCGACAAGAAGGTGCAGGCGATGGACCGCATCTCGAGCCAGTACTACGGCGGCAGCTATGCCCGCAAGCGTGCCGAATCCCTGGACGGCCATTGGGGCTCCCACGCACAGGTGCCCTACGCCGAGTGCTTCCAGCGGTACTACCATTGGGTGGCGTACACGCTTCCCATATCCGACTTTGAGCTGAAGCGGGCCGAAGAGCCGATCGAGCAGCAGATGATCCGCCGGGGCACGTACACGGCCGCGCACATCCCGCTGCCCGAGGGGGCTGAGCCGTCCACATACCACATCGACAAGGAGCTCTACGACCAATGATCGCAAGTGCCGACAGACGTCGTTTGGCGTGTCTGCTGTTCTGCGCTATTCTTCTGTCGCCGACGCGGGCGACCCGGGCGGCCGTGGTCCTCGAGACGCGCGACGTGCGGCTGACGATCGACGGTCGGGGCGTGTGCCGCGGCCTTCTGGCCAAGCCGCTGAACGAGGAATTCGCCTGGACACAGGACCCCGGCGCGGCGTTCTCGGTGGTCCGCGGCAAGAAGACCTGGCCGGCGTCATCGGTGGTGCTGGCGGACGACGTGCTGACCGTCGCGTTCGGTCAGGCCAACGCGATTGCGAAACTCAAGGTGATCCGAACGGACGACTACGTGGCGCTCAGACTGGTGTCCATCGAGGGCGATCCCGTCGATGCCGTCCATGTGCTGCGGCTGCGCGTCAAGCCCTTGCCCTATCTGGGTGGGTGGATCGACGTGGCCTACAGCGACGCGTTCGGGATCTGCTTGTGCGGCGGCAACGTCAAGACCGACGCGAAGTTGTCGCCGCCGACGAAGACCAGGAAGTTCGCGACGATGGCCGCGACGGCCTACAGGGAGGTCGGATTGCAGGGCGCCACGGCGGTACTGTTCGGCTGTCCCGATCCGAAGAGGCGGTTCCTCGACCGGATGGCCGTCGTCGAGCGGGATTTCAACCTGCCGCGCGGGGCGGAGCACCGTCGTTCGCCGATCCAGCGTTATTCGTATCTGTGGCCCAGCCCGACGCCGGGCGACATCGACGCGTACGTCCGCTGGGCGAAGCGGGGCGGGTTTCGGATGATCCTGTTCTCGTACACCGCGTTCACGAAGGGGGCGGGTCATTTTCGCTGGAATTCGAGATACCCCAACGGCATGGCCGACCTGAAGCGTGTGGCCGACGCCGTCCGCCAGGCGGGCCTGGCCGTCGGATTACACATCCACTACAACAAGGCCCACAAGAGCGACCCGTACGTCACGCCCGTTCCCGATGACCGGCTGGGTAAGGTGCGGCGGTTCACGCTCGTGTCGGCCATCGACGAGAAGACCGGCATCATTTGCGTCAACCAGACCCCCAAGGGATGCACGCTTGACGACGGGCGCCGCATCCTCAAGGCCGGCAAGGAGCTCATCGTCTACGAGACGTACACCACCCGCCCGCCGTATCAATTCGTCGGCTGCAAGCGCGGCGGGCTGAAGACGACACCGGCCAAACACGCCGCCGGCGAGGAGATCTCGCTGCTGGACGTCGACACCTGGCCGATCTTCATTCGCTTCAATCAGGACACGGACATCCAAGACGAGACTGCCCGGCGGCTCGCCGACATCGTCGCCAAGACCGGGCCGTATGACATGGTCTACTTCGACGGGGCCGAGGACGTCCACCCCCCGTTCTGGTATCACTGCGCGAACGCTCAGTGGCGAGTGTACCGTCATTTCCGGCCCGCGCCGCCGGTCTGTGAGGCGGCCGCCAACACGCACTTCAGTTGGCACATGATCAGCCGCAGCAACGCGTACGATTCGGTGCCCCCGCCGCAGATGAAGGCCTTCTGCCGCCAGCATCCGTGCAAGACCGCCCCGCGACGCGCGGTGAATTTCACGCGGATCGAGTTCGGCTGGCTGCACGGGTTCGGCCGGAGCTTCCAGAGCCACATCACGCCCGACACGCTGGAGTACGTCCTCAGCCGCGGGGCGGCCTGGGATTGCCCGTTCTCGATGACGGTCAGTCTGCGGGAGCTCGAGACCAATCCGCGGACCGAGAGCTGCTTCGACGTGATCAAGATCTGGGAGGATGCCCGGATCGGGCAGAAGTTGACGGACGCGCAGCGCGAGCGGCTCAAGGACCTCGACCAGGAACACCACCTGTTCGTCAACGAAAAGGAGCGGTACGAACTGGTCGCCGTCGACGAGGTCTCCGACGTGGCAGGCGGGCGAGCGCTCCGCGCCTACACGTTTCGTCGACCGGCCAAAGACAATCGCACCTATGCCTTGATCTGGGCGAGTCACGAGGACGTCGACCTGACGCTGGAGGTCCCGTCCGATCGGGTGACGGCGATGCGGCCGTTCGGCAAAACGGTTGCTATGCAGACAGGCAAGGACAAGACGACGGTTGCCGTGGGCGAGCGGGTGTACCTGCTGTTCGACGGGATGGACGTGGCGCGCGTTGAACAGATCCTGCACCAGGCGAGATCGTCTGCGGGCGTGCCGGTGGTGATCTACCGGCAGGCGGAGGCGTTTTCGCGAAGGGCCGGTGCGATGGGTCTCGCGAGTGCGGCCGGAACGAAGGACCCCGAGGCCATGGGCGACTGCATCGTGCCGACGGGCCCGGCGACGGCTGAGGCGAAGCGGGCCAGCTACGTTGAGTACGAATTCGACGTCCCATACAAGGGCCGGTGGCATCTGTCGGGTCGGATGAGATACAGGGACACGAACAGCAACTCTTTCTTCGTCGCTGTCGCAGACAAGCCTGGGACGCCCCAGCGGTTCGGCAACCGCTTCGTGTGGGGCGAGTGGCTGTGGGATTCGCCGGTGACGTTCAAGCTCGACAAGGGTCCGGTCAGGATTCGCGTGTCCATACGTGAGTCGGCGCCGAAGGTGAGCCCGCTGTTGGACGTGCTGTGCCTGACGAACGACGTGGCCTACAAGCCGTCGGACAAGGCGGCCGCCGATCAGCTTGCCAAAGTGAAGGCAGGCTCGGCGCCCTGATCGAGAAACGGGAGGACCGCCTATGCGTGCGGTGTATGTGTTGGCCGTGGTATTGGCCGTGCGGCCCGTCGTCGCGGAAGACATCTTCCGCGAGCGGTTCGAGACGTCCGGCAAGGCCGACCCGCTGAAACACACCTGGGGTGACAAGCCGGCGACGGTCGAGGCCAACAAGGTCGAGCCGAGCGTCGGTCTGGACGGCTCGGCGGCCGCGCATCTCGAGCTCGTGTATCCGGCGCAGGTCAAGCACAAGCTGTCGTACTGGAGCTACACGTTGGCCGAGCGCGTGCCGATCGTCCCGCAGCTCGAGACGATCTCGTTTCGCGTCAAGACGAACGTCCCGGTGTCGATCAAGATCGGCATCTCGCCGTTCGGTTTCATCTATCACGGGCCGACCGTCGGTGCGTCGCCGAAGTGGCAGAAGGTCACGCTGACCGACGCGTACAAGGAGTTGGCCAAGTGGTGCGAGGGCGGCAAGAAGAGCGCCAAGCAAGGCTGGGTCTATCGCGTGATCGTCGCGGTTCACGATCGGGCCGGGGGAAAGGCGGACGTGTTTGTGGATGACATCGCGTTGTCGGGCCCGGCTGGCGCGGCCGAGGCGGTTCGCGCGGAAACCATCGCCCGTCGGATCAGGCGGGTGCGGATCGCGCCGATCTCGCTGATCTGGGATCAGGGGCACCGAACGCTCGACCACGTGATGGAAGCGCTCGACGGGGCCGGGTCGCTGAAGGCCGATCTGGCCTGCCTGCCGGCCGAATGCGTCGACCAGCCGCCCAAGCCGATCCCCGGCCCAACCTCCAACGCCATCGCACGCAAGGCGGGTCAGTATCACATGTACGTCGTCGGCAACCTCCGCGAACGCGACGGCGACAAGATCTACGTGACGTCGTTCCTGTGTGACCGGACGGGCGAGATCGTCGGCAAGTACCGCAAGTCGCACAAGCTGCCCTACGAGGACGACATCGCGCTCGGCGACGATTTGCCGGTCTTCGCGACGGACCTCGGCGTGATCGGGCTGAAGATCGGCACGGACCACTACTTCCCTGAGATCGACGCGGTGCTCCGGCGGCGCGGCGCGGGGCTCATCGTCTGGTCGACGCTGCCGTTTCCGATCCGGGACGAGCACACGATCACGCTGGCGGTTCGGGGCCGGGCGGTCCAGAACGGGTGCTACTACGCGGTCGCGCGCTATGCGGGCAAGCACGGGTACGGGGGGTACGAGGACCGGTTCTCGTGGCGGGGGACGTGGCCGTTGGGTCGGGCGCAGGTTTTCGACCGCGACGGGCACACGCTGGCCGACACCGGCCACGGCGGCGGGGTCGGGCTGGCGGCGATCCGGGCGGGTCGCCTGGCGGGCGGATCGGTCCACGACGGCGGCTACCCGACCGAGGGGAAATTCGCGCTGATCACCGCGCCGAAACCACCCGCCCCTCGCCCGCGGACGCCCGACATGAAGCGGACCATCCGCGTCGCCGCCATCGAGTGCGACACGAACATCGACCGCCTGATTGCCAAGCTCGACGAGTGCGGCAAGCTGGGTTGCGACATCGCGTGTCTGTGGGAGTACGTCTGGTATCGGTCCGACGAGGAGGTCGTCAAGTTCCAGCAGCGCAACCGCGGCTACCTGACCCGCATCGCCGAGGCAGCCGGGCGGAACAAGATGCACGTCGTCATCGCCGGCGAGCTGGAGCGCGGGTTCAACGAGTCGATCCTGTTCGACCGGCAGGGGCGCGAGATCGGCCGCTACACGAAGATGAACCAGACCACGTCGAAGGACTCGAAGTACTACCAGGCCGGGCAGAAGGTGGGCATCTTCGACGTGGACTTCGGCCGAATCTGCACCAAGATCTGCGCCGACGTCTACTCGCATGAGATCGACCGCGTGGCGGCGCTGTACCAGGTGGACCTGATGCTGCATCACACGCAGGACGCGGGTCCGTTCACCGAGCACACGCGCCTTCGCGAG
>CAYOGX010000167.1:0-7824 GCA_964403235.1 uncultured Planctomycetales bacterium
ACAGATGAACAGCGCGCGTTTGCAGGAATCTCGCGCCTCGACGACCTTCTTGCGATCGCCCGCCGCCGTGATCCCCTTGAGCGTCGCGAGATGAGAGAGCAACGTCTCGGCGCTCACGTTCGGGTAGACACCGAACTCCTGGGGCAGATACCCGAGCACGCGGCGGACCGACTCCTTCTCCGCGAGCACGTCGATCTCCCCGAGACGCGCGGTTCCGCGGTCGGGCTCCTGGAGCGTCGCGATCTCTGGGGGCATCTTCGTCGGATCGTTCTGCCAGATGACGTTCTCGGGCAGCGCGACGTACTCGGCGTAAACCCCGTCACAGTCCACGCCGATGACCTTGGTCTTGGGACACATATGGGCCTGGCCCGTGCGACACTGGAAACACATGCCGCAGGTGATGTGGCTCTCGGCCGAGACGTAATCGCCCATGTGGACGTGCTCGACGGCCGACCCGACCTCGACCACCGTGCCGGCGAATTCATGCCCGATGGTCAGCGGTGGGTTGACGCGCTGCTGGGCCCACGGGTTCCACTTCCAGATGTGCAGGTCGGTGCCGCAGATGCTGGCGGCCGCCACCCGGACAAGCACGTCGCGCGGGCCCACCTGCGGGACCGGGACGTCTTCCACAACCAAACCCGGCTCGCGTGCGGGTTTCCTGATGGCCTTCATCGTGTCAGGCATCTCGAAAGTCCTCCTTGATGCTGAACGCTTCGTTCGATATGATAAACGACGCCGGCTGGGCACGCAAGCCGGTTGTCCAAAATATTGGAGAAACGTTTACCATATGAAACAGACCTCCGAACTGGACATCGGCCGTCGGGTTCGCGCCCACCGCAAGCGGGCCCACCTCTCGCTCGACGCCCTGGCCCGCGCCAGCGGCGTGAGCAAGGCCATGCTCAGCCAGGTCGAGCAGAACAAGGCCAACCCCACCGTCGTGGTCATGCACAAGATCTCCCAGGGCCTGGGCATCGACCTCGGCGAGTTGATGGGCCTGGATCGACCCCAACCGCGGTTCCAGCTCATTCGGGCCGATGACCTCAACCAGGTCTTCGTCTCGAGCCAGCAGGTCACCGTTCGCACCCTCAGCCCCCTGTCGATGGAGAAGGACGTCGAGTTTTACGAGGTCCGGCTGGGGCCCGGCGGGATGCTCGATTCCGCCCCACACTTTCAGAACACCGAGGAGTACCTGACGGTGGCTACGGGCCGCGTGATCCTCACGTCTGCCAACGAGGAAGTCGTGTTGCGCAAAGGCGACTCGGCCCACTACTCGGCCGATCTACCCCATCGCATCGTCAATCCCGCTCGCAGTACCGCGCGGGTCTACCTGGTCGTCAAGTACCGCGCCGAGGCGTAGCGATCGACGAGAAAAGGGGGTCAGAAAAGGGGTCAGGCTACTTTTTCTTGATACCTCCGGCATGATCGAGTAGCTTGCGCTCATGCCCAGACCGGCAGGTGCCTCTATGGCTGGCGTGTGCCAGCATGTGCTGAACCGTGGAAACGCTCAGGCCAGGGTTTTGGGTCTTCCACAACGACGGGGACTACGACGCCTTTCTTCGGCTGAGCGGCGAGGCGTGCGAGCGTCTGCCGATGCGCGTGCTAGCGTACTGCCTGATGCCGAACCATTTCCATCTGGCGATGCAGCCATTTGACGACGGCGACCTGGGCCGATGGATGCAATGGCTAACCCCGTCGCACGTCCGCCGATACTATCGCCACTATCGCGGCGGGAGGCGCGTCTGGCAGGCCCGCTTCAAGTCGTTCCAGGTCCAGACAGATAATCACCTGTAGCGCGTGTTGCGATACATCGAGCGGAACCCCTTACGGGACGCTTGGGTCGAGCGGGCCCAAGACTGGGCATGGTTGAGTCTGCGTTGGTGGTGACGCCCCGATCCCCCCTCCTATCTGTGCCAGGGCCCCGTGGAACGACCGCGGGACTGGGTCCAGCGTGTGAACCGACCTGCGACGGATGCAGAACTGGCTGCCATACGCGAATCGATCCGGGGCGGGTCGCCCTTTGGCGGCAAGGGCTGGCGAGTGCAGGCCGCGTCGCGGCTCGGCCTGACGTTTACGCTTCGTCCAAGAGGGCGACCTCGCAAAGCCGGTCGGAGTAGTCCGACCTGTTTGCGCCCCAGCAAACAAGGACAACGCCTCGACAGGCCGCAGAAAAGTAGCCTGACCCCTTTTTGCTATCCGTGCTCCGACACGACGCGGTCGAATTCGGCCTGGTCCACCACCTCAGACTCCTCGATGAGCATGATAGGGATGCCCTCGCGAATCGGGTACCGCCGCCGTGTGGCCGGATCCGTCGAGTACAGCCAATCGCCCACGTGTAGCAGCGGCGCCTTGCTCTCCGGGCAGACCAGAATCTTGAGAAGCTCCGGGTCGATCGTCTCTGACATGAGTCGGTCCCTCGCGTCCATGCCTGTCCATGCGGTCGGCGCCTCGCAGCGCGCCGGATGCCGTCCCAGGTCGAATCGGCATGCACCGTCACACGCCTCGATCCGCCGGGGCCGTATCGCATAGTCTGCCAGCTCCCGCACCCCGGGTCAAATCCATTCGGCCACAACGTCCGCGCCGGGCAGTGCCCCCCTGCCGACCAACCGTCCCCGCTCGGCATGACCCGGGGACGTGCGAGGTGGGGAGTCCGATCCCAGCTAAGGGCCGTTGTAGAACCGGCCCTTGCGAATGGGGCGCTTGTCTTGCTCGTCGGCGACGGCCGGCCGGGCCCGACGCCGGAAGAAGGCGAGCCAGATCAGCCAGCAGGCAACCGGGGCGCCGAGAATGGCGGGCCACCAAGTTCGCCAGGACAGTGTGGTTCCGGCCTGGACGACGGACGTCGCGAACTGCGGCCCGCCGGCCAGCACCAGCCGGATCGTCGAGACGCTCGGCGGCTCGTGCGTGTGGATGCTCGACAGGCCCAGGCGCCATTGGAGATAGCGTCCCAGACGGATCGGCTGTTGGATCCGACCGGCTTGGGGTTGGGCAGACGCTGGCCGGCTGGCCGTCGAACCTCCGACCACCCGCCGCCATCCCAGGTAGCCCAGCTCGGTACGGTCGTTGGCGGATCGAATCGATACCGTCAGCTCGTCGCCGTCGCGCCCGGCGGGCTCGAGATCGCTCCTAACCTCGAGCAGCTCGTGGCCGACGTGTTCCAGGTCGATCACGTCACCGATCAACATGCCATCGACCGCGCCGGGGTGGGCGGTCTCGGCTGCGTGTACGGCCAACTGGTCGACCTTGCACGCCGTACCGATCGCCTTCATCTGGATCTGGCCGACCCACGTGTCGGCGGCCAGGCCGAATTCCTTGACCAGGTCCAGATCCAGCGCGGTCGACTCGGATCCCGCAGGCAGGAGGAACACGAGCTCGTCCTCGTCGGGCGGCTTGAACTGTCGGAGCGGCGATTTCTCGTCGCGGACGTAGCCGGGTCCGGCGAAGAACGTCTTAGCCGTCGTCCGGCGCTCCGGTAGTGGCCACTGCGAAGCGGATTTCGCGTCCAGGGTGGCCACGTAGACGCCCCGCGGTTTGCCCGTCGGTTTCGGTTGCAGGGCGATCCTCAAGGCCTGTGCGGGTCCCACGGGACGCAGTTGCAGTCGCATCGTGCGGAACTGGCCGAGGGTGTCCCCCACGATCAGCGTCGGTTTCGGCCAAGCGAGCGTGGCCTGCTGAACGGTGAACAGCTCGACCCCCGCGCCGTCGTCCTTGACACGCTTGATCGCACCGGACCAGTTCGGCATCTGGCCGCCCGTTGTGATCAGGTCGAGTCGCTCGGTCGGGTTGGCCGGCTCGATGTCGATCAGGCCGGCCAGCAGGACGGGCGCGGTCAGCCCCAGCAACCGCCGGCCGGTCCAATCGCAACCGAGGATCATGCGATCGTTGGCGGCCAGGCAGTACAGCCGTTTGCCGTCGGTGGCCAGCGAGGTGATGCCCTTGACGTATCGTTTCAGGCTGAACCGGCGGATGGGTTGGCCTGAGGACAGGTTGACGGCCAGGATCGTGGCGGCGTTCGGCGCGCCATAGGGGCCGGCCAGCAAGAGCGTTTGCTCGTCGGCGGCGACGCCGGCAAACTGGATCTTCGGGTTGAAGGCCTTGCGATAGTCGAACGTCTCGGGCTTGCCGGTCTTGCCCTTAAGGTGAAAGATACCCTTGTCGGGGGTGACGCAGAACAGGTCGTTGGCCGTCGCTGCCAGCCGAGCGTTCCCCTGCAGGGGGATGACCTCGTCGCGTCGTAGCGGCGCGGGCCTGTCCGGCGGCACCAGGACGGCTCGACCCCAACCCACGACCGCGCCGGCCGAATCGACCCCGCCGTAGGCCGTTACCGAGTCCACCGATTGGCTCCCGGCCGGATTCCCCCACACGACGGTGCTCGAGAACCACACCGTGTCGCCGGACTGAAACCCCGCGTCACCCGGCAGCGCCCCCCACGGGCAGGCGACCTCGAGCGTGTAGCCCTTGCCGCGTGGATCGTTCCCGGTCCAAGGCGACATCTTGATCCTCACGTCCTTCGGCGCGTGGGCGTTCGCGTCTCCGGCCGGTTGAGCTGACTGACTCGCGGCCGTCCGGCTGGCGATGACCACATACTCCTTCTTCTGTTGATGGTTGTACCACAAGTGTAGTGACACCCGTCTGGCGCCAACGGCCGGCTGCGTGCTGGGGCGCGACGACGCGCCCGAGGACGGGTCGATGCCGAGCCTAAACGTTACCAGGTCACCGGTGTCGAACTGCTTGCCGGCCGGCACCGCCACGTTGATCAGCGGATCGGCGTCGTGGACCTCGGCGGCCAGGTAGAGCGCATCGTCATCGTGCATGGCGTAGACGGTGGCATCGCGAGTACCGACCTGCGTGCCGTCGTTGGTCAGCGGTCCGCACCCGCCGCGGCGGTCCCACTCGTCGAGCTTGCCGTCGACGGTGACCTGGGCCGGCGCGGGCAGGATCCGGAACCGCGCCGCCGGCCGCGTCGTTGCCTTCGGCGAGAACATGCTGACGTGCCGGACGTCGGGCAGCCGGCGCTCCAGCAGGAATCGGCCCGCGGGCTGGACCCACCAGTAGCATCCCAGGACTTGGTCCCACGCCAGCGCCTGTCCCGCGCGGTCGCCGAACGCCTTCTCGGTGAACGCCATCGTCCCGTCAACCAAGTCGATGGTCAGCAGGCTGCCGCCGCCGTGCGAGTTGAGGATCTCCAACCGCCCGTCGCGGCAGGTCATGTCCCTCATCGTGGCTGGGTTGGTCCACGGCCGGGCGTTGTCGGGCACGGGCAGCACGAAGCTCGGCCGGACGTCCAGCTCGATCGGCAGGCCCAGCGTCCGGTAGGCGCCCTCGGCCTGGAACAGCAAGGCCATCTCGTTCGGCAGTCGGCTCAAACCGAAGAACTTCTGCGGGTTCCCGCCGAAAACGGGCGCGGGTTTGGGAGGCGGTTGCTGCTTGTTGGCAGGCTGTGCGGGGCCCGAGGCCGGCTGCGTCGCGGGTGTGTACAACTTGGCGGGACGGTCCTCGCCGAGCGCCGTCAGGGCGGCCGTGTACGTCCCGGTGATCGGGTCGACCCTCAACACCAGCTCGTACCAGGTGTCCAGATGGACCGGGTTCCCGTCGACGACGGGCTGCGGCTGTCCGACCTGGGCGGCCAGACGAGCGGCCCATTTCCCGTTGCCCAGGTCGTGCATCCCCGCCAGCAGCTGGACGTAGGGGCCGATGGTGCTTCGCGTGTCCCTGCGGATCAGACGAACCAGGTCGATCGTCCGCATCGGGGCGGTATCGGGCGGCAACTTGAAGACCACCCGCAGATCGAAGGGCACGCGCGGCGGGAGGAACGCCTTGCTCGCCCCGTCGCCGACTGCCCCCAGCCCGCAGACCCTCAGGGCCGGGCCGCCTTGCTCGTCGACGACGCGGGGGACCCGACCCGCGCCTCGACCCCGTTCGCCCGCGCGGTCTCCCGGAGGTCCGGACCAGCCCGCGGGGCTGCGGAAATCGTCGTGCAGACCCACCTGCGGATGGAACCGACCCGCGGCTCGACCCGACGGCAATCGGACCAGATCGAGCCGGCCGACCGTTCCGATCGCTCCCGCGGCCGCCAGCGCGACAGTGACGTGGCGGCCGGTGTGGTCCATGACCGCCTGTGCCGGGCGGGTCGCGTCCCACAATTGCCATCGGTGGACGACGGTGGCGAACAAGGGTCGGCCCGTCACGCGAAACGTCCGACGGACCGCGGAGCGCATGAACGCGGTGTAGGGCGCAGCCGATGCGACGCGCACCCGACGGCCCGTGCTCAGCAACGGCCTGACCGCATAGGGCCCCCTCGCCGTACCGACGCTGGCCTTGATCGATCGGGTCGTCGTCGGCTGCGTGCTGATCGGGCCGGTGACGATCGGCTCGGTGACCGGGTGTTCGCTCCCGGGCTCGATGAGGTAGATATCGGCCGTGCCCTGATCCGTCCGGACGACCGTGCGAAGCAGATAGTCCACGCCACCGCGAAGCAGCACGCCCGTTTGCCGCCACTGGTGTCCGTCGTGGTACGCCACCGCGCCGTCCCGGCGCGTGCTCGAGCAACGAACCGCGACGCGAGGCCCGCCCGCATCGAACGCCACCAGCTCGACGTGACCGTCCCAGTCTCGGCTGCGGCCGAATTGGTCCTGCTCAAAGCGAAACCACACCAGGTCTTCGAGGCACGCGTCCTTGCCCGTCGGCACCCGGACCGGGGCCAGCAGCCACTGGCCATCCTTGTGCAGGGCAAGCCCCACGCGGGGCGGTAGGATCCCGGGCGCCGTTGATGTGGCAGCGCTGCGGGTAATCATTGGCGCCGACGTCGGTGCCGATGATACAGGTCCGTCGGACGCCTGCGTTGACCTCGGGCGCGTGACGGACGGCTGGCTCGAGGGTGCGGACGCAGTTGCGGACGTTGATGCCCGCGTGGTGGCGGGCGTCGTCGTGGGCGAACTGGCGGTGGCTGGCTGTGTTGTCGCCGAGCGAACGTATTCGACATCACGCTCGCAAGCGGGACCGAAGTCGCTCCCCGCAATCTGATGAAGCGCGTCCGCAGGCCGGGCCAGTCCCATCCCCATCCCAACGGCTACGGCCACGATCGGCAACCGGCCGACCAGACGCCGACCCAACGCCGATCCCCAACGACGGCGGGAATCATGCTGCCCCATCCCGTGAAACGTCGGTATCGTCCGCGCCGCGATCATCCGTAGGAATTTACCTGGCAGGCCCAACACGTTCCCCATCACGTCGGCAACGTCGGCATTGGTCTGCGACCCGACACCGGGTCACACCGCCACCCTCATACGAGCCTAGCGAACCGGCAGTGATTTTCAACCGTCCGGGTTTCAGATCAGGCGTCGGCGAGCATGGCGTCGAAATGCGTGTTGCATTCGTCAACCAGTGCCTGGGCGTCGTCGGGCCGGCCCTGCTGGTGGGCATGGATGATCCGGTCAACCACCGTGTCGATGTGACCGACCTGTTGGCGAGACGGCAGACGGAACGGCAGCATCCGCAGCCAGCGGATCTTGACTTGGGCCTGGCGGCGGGACCGCTCCTGGGACAAGAATTGGTACAGCCGGTGCGTCGCGGCGCTGTTCAGGTAGCCGAGCAGATAACGGTACGTCAGCCCCCAGCCCGCGCCCCGGACCCCCGGCGCCAGGGCCCTCGACCGCCAACAGCAGTTGCTCGACTTCCTGTGTCAGAGCAGCGCCTGGCAGCAGCTCTGCTACCAGGGCGCTCTCGGCGGCTCCTACCGGGGCGACACGGTCTTCAAGGTGCGGTACGACAGCGCGCGCGATGCGGTGGCGATCGAGGAGGTGCCCCCCAGCCTCTTCTTCCCCGAAC
>CAYOGX010000168.1:0-7812 GCA_964403235.1 uncultured Planctomycetales bacterium
CATGACGACCAACGTCGTCGGCGGCGTGCTGATCTGCATGACCATGGCCGTCATGAGCCCGATGGCGATGATCGGTACGGTCTTCATGCGCGAACAACTGGGCGCCTCGCGCGCGATGGTGGGCCTGAACGTCGCTCTGTGGATGGCCGCCATCGTCGTCGGTCTGCCCGGGGCCCACCTGTTCAACCGGCTTCGGGCTCGCCGGCCGGCCTGGGTCGTTTTGATGGTGGCGGGTCGCGCCTTCCTCTTTGTCGTCGCCGTCGCCGCGCTCCTGTCCGTCCGCCCGGAGATCCGACCCAAGCTGGTCCTTCTGGTCGTCGCCGCGAACGTCGCGTGCGTGAGTCTCACCTCTTTTACGCACTCGGCCTGGTGGTCGTGGATGGCCGATCTGATCCCCGAATCGGTCCGCGGCCGGTTCTTTGGCCGGCGGTACCAGATCAACCTTGTGGCCACGGCCGTCGCCTCCGTCGTGGCCAGCCTGGTCCTCGAACGCGTCGAGGCCGGCACACACCTACTGTACTTCATCATCTTCGCGGTCGGCGCAACGTTAAGCGTGATCGACCCGATCCTGTTCTGGTGGGTCCCCGAGCCGGCCCGGCCTCCGAGGCCCGAGCGGACCTTCCGCCAGACGCTGGCCGTCTACCTGCGTCCGCTCAAGGAGAAAAACTTCGCCGCGTTGGCCTGGACCCAAGGGCTGAACACCCTCATGGTCACGATGCCCATGCCCTTCTTCGTGCTCTACCAGCGCGGCGAGACCATCAACGGCGACTACATCGGGTGCGGCATCTCCCTACAATTCCTCGCGGGCATGAGCGTCGTCGGCCTGGCGACCACCGCCCTGGTCGCGACACAATGGGGCCGACTGGCCGATCGGATCGGACATCGCACGGTTTACATCCTCGGCCGGCTCTGGGTGTTTACCACCGCCCTCTACTTCTTCATGGGACCGGAGAACTACTGGTGGCTCCTGCCCCTGCAACTGGTAGCGCAAAGCCTCATCTCGGCCGGCGTGCCCGTGGCCATGCAGAACCTGATGATTGGCATCGCCCCCGAGGCCGAACGCGAGTACTACGTCTCGATCTTCTGGGCCGTCATCGCCGCCGCCGGCGCGGTCGGACCGTGGCTGGGCGGACTGTTGGCCGATGCCGTCCCCGTGATCCCCGTCCGGCTGCCCAACGGTCAGCCCGCGTCTTATCTCCACATGCTGCTGGTCATCTCCTACGTGGGCACGCTGCTCAATCTGCCGTTGATGATGCGGATCCCCGACGTACGAGGCGAGCCGCTGCTGCCCTGGTTCGCACGCATGCTCAGCGGCGGGCTCTTCCGCACCGCCTGGAACATCGGCGCGATCGCCGATGCCGCCAGCCCCTCCCGCAGGAGTCGCGCCTTGCGAGGCGTGCGGCACAAGGACGGCAACGTCGTCCTCAACGACGTGGCCGAAGCACTCGAAGACCCCGACCCGAGCGTCCGACGCGACGCCCTGCTGGCCCTCGGACGCCTCGGCACGCCCGAGGCGATCGAGCTGCTCATTTGGTACCTGCACGAACCCGACCGCCAGACGCGGACGGCCTCGGCCCGGGCGCTGGGGACCACGGGCAGCTCGGACGGCACGCTCCCGCTGGTCTCGGCCCTGAACGACGAGGACGGCGACGTCCGCCGCGCCGCCGCCGACGCCCTCGGCCATATCGCCGATCACCGCGCGTCGGACACCCTCCTGGGCCTGCTGGACCACGAGCAGGACGGGCAGGTCCTGATCGGGGTGGCGTCGGCCCTGTCGCGGCTGGGCGAGTTCCGCGCGGTTCGCCAGATGTTGGGCATGGCCCTGCAAAACCCCAACCGCATGGTCCGGTCGCACATCATCGTGGCGATGGGTAACCTGCTGGGCCCGCCCGAGAAGTTCTATCAGCTCTGGCGTCGACAACAGAAGCTCCCCGGCAGCGCGTCGGCCAAGCTGGCCCGGCGTCTGCGACGACAGGCCCACGCCTTGCGGCGGCTGCGACGCCACCCGCTGTCGTCATCGCACCGGCGGGAGCTGATCGGCACGATCCGGAAGCACCTGGAAACGTTCGTAGAGGCCACGCAGTCGGAAGACTACACCGAGGCGCTCCTGGCCCTCCGCGAGGTCTCGGTCCGTTTCCTGGAGTTGCGCTACGATTATCAAGGCGGGCCGGACCACGCCCTGGAGTTCGTCACCGCTCTGGACCCAGTCCTGGCCCAGCGGCACTGGCTCGTCGACGTCCTCGAGCGGACTTCTCGAGCCGACACCGCCACGGAGGCCCCGTGGGACGGGCTGATCCTGCTGGCCGCCTGGGCCGTCCTTCACGGCCAGCCGCCCGACTGATCGGAACCCCGCCCGCGACCGTTCCCACGCCAGAGCCCCGCACCATCCGCCCTCGGCGGCGCCGAAGCGATCAACCCGGACGCCATACGCGGTGTTTCCGGGCCCCCACTTCGGACCTGCGGGACTTGTGGCGCGTACTTGGACCCGTTGCGCTCAAGGTTGGTTCGTTTGGCAACGCACGTAAGACGCCGCGAGGCATTCTTGCGGCTCAGGTCAGCAGGCGTGCGCCCGTAATAAGTGCGGGGGATGGGAAGGCGAAGGAAACAACACTCCAGTGGGGAGGAGGGCTTATGGGCCTTCCCATCTCCCTATCTAAGTATGACCTCCTGGCTGGGCGAAGTCAACCAATAATCTCGATATGAAGGATATCCCCTTTTGCCCACCCCGCGGCGATTCTGAGCGACCTTCTGCCGGCGCCACCCCTTATGTCCACGGCCGTGCAACACGACACGCGCCGCACGGGCACGCCGCACGACGAACCACGGACGACCGACCCCTGTCACCGTCAGCGGCGTCTGCGAAGCAGGGCGAAACCGCCCAGCACCAGCAGTGTCAGCAAGGGCGGCACCATCCCGCCGCCGCCGCACTTGAAGAAGGCCTTCACCGTGCGCTTGGCGCTCATCACGATCGTGATCGGGTTGTTCGTGTCGACGGTCGTGATGTTCGGATCGTTGGCGTCCCAGACCTTCCATTTCTTGAACGACTTTCCGTCGTTCGGCTCGGCCGTCAGCGTCACGAGCGTCCCGGCCAGGTAGCCGGGCAAGTTCGGGCAGTTCGCGTCGGCCTCGGGGTCAACTGCGACCGAACCCCACTGCGACCCCTTGATCGTGACGGTCAGCGCGTAGCACACGTTGGGCCAGATCTCGTCGGACCCCATGTCCACGACGCCGTTCTGCCGGCCCTGCCCGTCAATGTCGGCCTGTCCGGTGTAATCGCCGTTCGGATCGCCCGCGTCGATGCAGGGGGAGTTGGGCGACAGGTGGTAGTCGTTGTCATCCCAGGTGCCTGGGACGCCGTCCGGCCCGTTCGGATCGACGAAGCACGGATCGTCCGAGATGTTCCCCACGCCACCGCCGGTCCAGTCCTGGATGCAATTGTACGTCGGCTGGCAACTGAACAACTGCGGGTTGGTGGCGCCATGGTTACCCCACAGGATGCAGTTCGTCACCGTCGTCTCGGGCGTCCCGTAGATCCCCCCACCGCCTTCCCACTGAGACGCGTTTCCGGTGATCGTGCAGTTGGCAATGGTCACTCTGCCTAGCGTAATGTAGATTCCCCCTCCCGTACAAAACGTCGAGCCGCCCGTCCCGTTTCCGCTGATCGTGCAGTTGGTGATCTTTGTGCCTGCCGTGGAGGTGATCCCGGCGCCAGTGCCGCGAAGACAATTGTTCCCGGTAATGGTGCAGTTGGTGATCGTCGTGTCACCACCACAGGTGATGCCGCCGCCGTTATTATACCACTCCATTGTAACCAGGTTCTCGTTGTCACTGATCGTACACCCCGTGATCGTCCCATTGCCGTCACAGGCAATCCCAGCCGCAAACCACCCAGCCGTATTCCCGCTGATCGTACAGTTCGCGATAATCGGCCGCCCGGCCTCCTCGCAAAAGATCGCACCCCATACAATGCCTTCGCAGTCGGTGATCGTACAGTCTGTGATGGTGAGGCTGCTGTAATACCCGTAGATCCCGCCGACCACCCCGGAGCATCTAGTGATGTTGCAGTTGGCGATCGTCGGGCTAGTCTGGTCGCAGTGGATCGCGCCGATGTCGTTCTCACGGTGCCCGTTGGTGATGGTGAGTCCGGCGAGGACCGAGTTCGCGTCCTCGCCGCTGTGGAAGTAAAAACCGCCCCCTGCATTCTGACAATCGATGACCGTCGCGGCGACGACGTTGGGGTCGTCCGGATCGGTCCCGCGGACCGTAATCGCCCGGCCGCCGAAGCTCAGGTCGCGGTTGCCGGCGCCCGTGTACGTGTTCGGCTCGATGACGACCTCATCGCCGTCGACGCACGCCTCGATGGCCGACTGGATCGTCGGGTAGTTCGGACTCGGCACGGTGTACGTCGCGCCGCGGACAGGTTCTGGGGCGCCCAATGTGAGCAACAGTCCAACAACCAGGGCAAGGCTCAATCGACAGGTATCGAGGGGCATCGGTCTTCCTCCTTTTCGTCGAGCCGGCGGGGCTACCGGCGTTCTCGCTGCAAACCCACGAACCGGACGTGTTCCGAACTGACCGCTATCCGATGAGGAGAACGCTTCCTTCTATTGCGGGAGCTGATAGTATAAGCATACCCTCAAGAGCGTGGAATGTCAAGAATTCTGTCCGGAATATCTCGATTTCTTAACTTGCTCGGGCGCCCGATCGTCACCACGCCGTGGGGGGACCGCTCAGTCGGCGTCGAACAGGTTGGCGAGTCCTGAAGGCGACAACTGGGTCAGCTCGGACACGACCAGGTCGGCCTGCGTGAACGTGTGGGCCGGGTGGGTGCTGGTCAGGGCGACGGCCTTCATGCCGGCGCGGTGGGCGGCCTCGATGCCGTGGACGGCGTCCTCGATCACGACGCAGCGGGGTGGGGGCACGGCCATCCGATCGGCGGCGATCAGGAAGACCTCGGGATCGGGCTTGCCGCGGGTGACGTCCGATGCGTCGGTGGTCCCCGACAGCAGCGAGCCCAGGCCTAGCTCTTCGACGACGAGCTTGACGTTGGCCGGCGGGCCGGACGAGCCGATGCCCAACCGCCAGCCGTCTCCGTCCAACGCCCGCATGAGCTCGAGCGCGCCGGGCATGACGGGGACCTGGCCTCGGATGATGTCGCGGTAGATGGCCTCCTTGCGATCATCGAGCCGGCGGACCGCCGCGTCACGTTGGGCCTCGTCGTCGGGCAGTCTGTCGGCCCAGCGCAGCCGGATGATCTCGCGCGACGGTCGGCCGAACGTCTCGGCGAACTGCTCGTCGGTGACCTCCAGACCGTTCTCGGCCGCGAGCTGCTGCCAGCTCGCCAGATGGGCCGGGCCCGAGTCAACGATCACCCCGTCCATGTCGAAGATGACACCGCGTTGGTCCATTGCCGACTCCGATCGTATCCGCTTGACGCGGGCACTGGCGGACAAGCCGCCAGTGGCACACCGGCACCACGGCCAAGCTCAGCGTCGGGGCTCGGCTTCGCTTGACCGTGCCACTCGGGGCCGCGTTCGTTGACGGGCGGGCTGCTATCCGCGAGAATCCGCCCGTACGCAGCATCGGTCAACCTACGATAGCACACTCACTCAGGCTGTGGGAGCGATCATGCGACACTTCCTTGTCACCGGCGGCGCGGGGTTCATCGGTTCGCACCTGGTCCACGCACTGGCAGCGCGGGGCGAGCGGGTCCGCGTCTTGGACAACTTCTCGACCGGCAAGCGCGAGAACCTCGCCGACGTGGCCGACGCGGTCGATCTGATCGAAGGCGACCTGCGGAACCCGGACGATTGTCGTCGTGCCTGCGAGGGCATCGACGTGATCCTACATGAAGGGGCCCTGCCCTCGGTGCCCAAGTCGGTCGAGGACCCGCTAGCCAGTCATCAGTGCAACATCGACGGGACGTTCAACATCCTGTTGGCCGCCCGCGACGCCGGCGTCCAGCGCGTCGTCTACGCCGCCAGCAGCAGCGCGTACGGCGACACGCCCACGTTGCCCAAGATCGAGGACATGGCCCCCAGCCCGCTGAGCCCGTATGCGGTCAACAAGCTCGTCGGCGAGTACTACTGCAAGACCTTCTACGATTGCTTCGGGTTGCAGACGCTGTCGTTGCGGTATTTCAACGTCTTCGGCCCGCGTCAGGACCCGACGAGCCAGTACGCCGCGGCGATCCCGGCCTTCGTGACGGCCATCCTCCGCGACGAGCCGCCCACCATCTACGGCGACGGCGAGCAGACACGCGATTTCTGCCACGTCGACAACGTCGTCCACGCCAACCTGCTGGCGGCCGACGCCGCCGAGACCCACGGCGAGGTGCTCAACCTCGCCTGCGGCGAGCGCGTCACCGTCAATCAGATCATCGCCGCCATCAACAAGATCCTGGGCAAGTCGGTCGAGCCCAACCACGTCGAACCCAGAGCCGGTGACGTAAAACACTCGCTGGCCGACATCACCCTGGCCAAGAACGTCATCGGCTACGAGCCCAAGGTCATGTTCGAACAAGGACTCGAGCTGGCCATCGACTGGTACAAGCGGAACCTGGCATAGAAGCGCATTGGCCACCGATGGCCGTGCGCCACTGGCCGCTCCCGGGTGCTATTGGGGTTCCTGCGCCGGAACTTCGATCGGTGCCGGCGGCGGATCGCCGGTCTCGCCCTGGCCAGATTCCGGTGGCTTGGGCTCGGGGCTGGCTTCGGCGCCAGCGTCCTGCGCCCCGGTGCCCAATACTCGACGGACCTCGGGGTGCGCGCGGTTCAGGCGGACCTCGGTCGCGGGGAACGACGGGTTCTTGGGATTCGGTACCTGCGAGGTGTGGATCAGGTCGTCCTTCTGGAGCTGTGCGATCAACACTCGGGCACTGCGCGCGTCGCAGCCGAGCATCGCGGGAATCCGCTGCTTGATCAAGTAGCCGATCCAAACGAACGGGCGCGTGCGGAGCCGCTCGAGCCGGTCGATCTCACGAACGAGCAGATCGGCATGCTCCTGGCGCGGCTTGAACGGCGCCGGGATCTCCCGAGGCGAACGCAGCGGGGGCGCGGCGGGCCTGGGGACATCCCAGGGCGCTCGTTGATCGAGAGGTCCGTCTGCCGATCCGGTCGGCACGGGGCCCCCAGCCGGCTCGTGCGAGCCGGCGGGCGCGAGGACGGCGCGGACCACGATCCGCGGGTCCCTTTCGAGCACGTCGCCGATCGTGATGTCCGGCCGGATCGGCTCCTCGCCTCCGCTCTCAGCATTCGAGGCGCACAGGGCGACGTCCTGCGCGCCGAGCTGGGCTTGAAGAAACGTCTCAACTTGTCCAATCGTTAACATTCGGTCAAGACCATCTAGAAAAGACACTGTCAAAGACTCCCACTAAACGGACAGCGGAAAAGACGGAGGCGGCGGTATCAGTCCGCCTCTGGCGCTGCCACTGGCATTGCAGGGGGTACCAGGGCATTCCGAGATCCCCGGAAGGCCACAACGGGCCAACGCGTCCCGACTATACCCCAACCCGCTCGAGGCTGTCCAGACCGCTGCCCGCCGGCACGACCATGGCATAGACGGGCGTGGGGTTCGGCAAGGCGTTCGCCCGAGCAGATCGGCGCAAGAAACAGGGCCACGGATGCACCGTAGCCCTGAGGGATGTCATAAGGAAACAGTTGATCGCCGGGCGGTCCCTCGCGGGCCCGCACGGCCGGTATGGCCTGAAAATGCGCTGACCTCATCTCGTGCCCGCGTTGGGGCGACGAGACCTAGGTATCCCCTAGAAAGGAGGTGATCCAGCCGCAGGTTCCCCTACGGCTACCTTGTTAC
>CAYOGX010000169.1:0-7804 GCA_964403235.1 uncultured Planctomycetales bacterium
TGCGGACCGGTGCGACGCTGGGAAGCGGCGGCCATGGCGGGCCTTGTCTCGACGGCGAGTGGTTCGCCTCCGATACGTCGAGGCGGGGCAAGTACGCGGGATCGATCCTGACGTTGCGGACCGACGGATCCGAGACGGTGATCCCGTTGTTCAGGCACATGAGCTCGTACTTCAGTCACAGCGTCAAGTGGCATCCGGACCACCATTCGACGCACCCGCACCCGGTCGCCAGCCCGGACGGCACGAAGATCTTGTTCAACAGTGATTTCCTGGGCCAGTACACGGACGTCTACGTCAGCGTGGCACGGATGCCCGACCCCCCGCGCGCGTTAATGGCATACAGCGACGGCGGCTGGGTGATGATGAGGTGGCAGCCGCCCCGGCGGTCGCGTGAGATACGCGGGTACTTGGTGTATTCCAGCGACCGGAGCGGCCTGGCGTATGAGCGCATGACGCCCGAGCCAATCGCGTCGACGATGTGGCGCGAGCCGTCCCCACCGCCGCCGGGCTACTACGTGGTGACGGCCGTGGAGCACAGCGGGCTCGAGAGCGGCCCGTCGAACGAGGCCTACCAACTGGGCATGGGCCGCTGGCAAGGGCACGCGCGGGTGTTCCTCGAGGCCGAGGCCGGCAAACCGACCGCGCCGATGCGCGAGGGCGCCGATTTCCGCGCCGCCTCGAACGCTTACTACGTCGGTTGTGCCGAGAACGAACCGGGCGGCGCCCTGACGGTCGACCTGCTCGTCCCGAAGGAGGCGAGCTACGTGTTGTGGGCCCGCGTGCAGGGCACAGGGGTACTGGCCGTGTCATGCGACAAGAAGCGATGCGGCACGGTCTCGTGTGCGCACGAGGCGTGGTCGTGGGTCAAGCTCGGCGCGCCGACCGCGCTGACCCGCGGGCGGCACGTCCTGAAGCTCGACAGCCAGTCGGGCGGCGAACGCGTCGACAAGCTGGTGGTTACCGACGACGCCAAGTTCGAGCCGCAGGGCACGCTGGCCGTCGACGCCACGCCTCCCGCGTCGCCCAAAGACCTGAAGGTGGCTGGGTTGGCGCCCAACGCCCTGCGATTGACGTGGTCCGCGGTCCAGGCCAACGACGTCGACCGCTACAACGTCTACTGCGGTCCCAAGGCCGATTTCGCCTGCGATCAGGGCTCGCTGATCGGCTCACCGTGCGAGACGGAGATGGTCGATTGGGGGCTCGAGCTAAACACGAGCTACTCGTACAAAGTCACGGCCGTAGATCGTGCGGGCAACGAGTCGGCGCCTTGCAAACCCGTGGCGGCGCGAACGGCTCCGTTCGACCCGGTTCGCGTTGCGCTGAAGGCCAATCGGGCCGAGGTGAAGCGGATGGACGTCGTCGCGTCGAAGGACGCGGGCGGCCGGGTTCTGAAATCGACCGAGCAGGACCAGGCGGGCGAGGCGGTCTGGCGGTTCGATCTACCCCGCGATGCGACGTGCGCCGTCTGGGCGCGCGTGCGGGGCACGAAGAAGGGACCCGCGAACTGCGTACTCCAAATCGACGACGGGCGCAAGATCCCGCTCAAGACGGCGACCCGATGGGACCAGTGGGGCTGGTCGCCCGCCGGCGGCAAGCTCGCGTGCAGTCCGGAGCTGTTCGACCTGAAGGCGGGCAGCCACACACTGCGGCTCCGCCCGCGCAGGCCGGGCGCGCAGATCGCCGAAATCGTGATTACCGATGACCCGCAGTTCCCGTTGTCGCGATAGCCGGAAGACCGAGAAACAGGAGGCGGTTGCATGACAAGACATGTTGCGCTCGCGCTCATCATTTGCGTCTGCGCATCGGATGGTGTCGTTGCAGCCAAGGCCAGGCAGCGCTCCGCAGAACCGACGGTCCGCCTCGACCGACCGGTCCGCGAGCAGGGGACGATCCGTTTCCAGATGCGGCCCGATCGGTGGTATCGCAACGGCCAAGGCGCCAAGAAGGCGGCGGTCAACCTGCTGGAGATCCCCGGCGTGGCTGAGCTCAGCTTCCGACAGGCGCCCGAAGCGTGCCAGCTCAGATGGGTCTGGAACAGGAAGCTAAAGGCCGAGCACCTGATCGTGAACATCCCGGAGCTACCCGGGCCGGACGATTACTTCGTGCTATACACGTGGGACGCCAAGAAGGGCCGGCTCGACGCCTACGTGAACGACACGGCGCTGCGCCTGCCCGACACGAAACTGCGTTCCTGGAAGATGCCACCGGTGAATGAGATCCTCCCGGGCGACGGGCAGTTCCAGATCGGATCGCTCTCTGCCGAGCCGCGCTATCTACGCCAACAACAGGCCGAGGCGCGGGTGCCCGATCGACTCCGTGGTCGCCACGCCGCCCTGTTCGGCGTCACGCCCGACCGCGAGCCGATCAAGGTGGAAGGCCGCCTCGGAAAACTGATCTACCGGTCCGCGCTGGACAACCCCCAGAGCGTGGCCGGCTGGGTCATGGAGGGCCCGGGCATCGTGCGGTTCCAGGACGGATGGATGGAGATGGCCTCGAAACGCCCCGACGGGCCGGACGGGCATCTGGTCCACTGGTGTCCGCGAGATTTCCCCGACCGGTTCGTGGCGGCGTGGGAGATCAAGCCGGTGTCGCGCTACGGCCTGTGCATCGTGTTCTTCGCGGCCAAGGGCGAGCGGGGCCAGGACATCTTCGACAAAGACCTGCCGAAGCGAACGGGCGTCTTCAGCCAGTACACCCGAGGCGCGATTAAGAGCTACCACGTCTCCTACTACGCCAACACGCCCTTCAACCCCGGCCGGATCACCTCGAACATGCGAAAGAACAACTGGTTCTACCTCGTCTCGAACGGCCCGCCCGGGATCTCCCCCGGCTCGACCGACCCGCACAAGGTCCGGCTGGTCAAGGACGGCCCGCACACGCAACTGCTGGTGGACGGACGGGTCATCATCGACTTCGTCGACGACGGAAAGCGCTACGGCCCCGTCCACGCCGACGGTAAGATCGGGCTTCGTCAGATGCAGTGGATGGTTGCGCGGTACCGCAATTTCCGCGTGTGGGATCTGACCGGCGAGTGACGACGCATCGTGCCGACGTATCTGCGTCCGGCACAGCCGCGGACCTACGGAGAGACGACCAGGATCCCCCAGGGATCCAGGGCGGGGATCTGTACGACGGTGAACTTGCCTTGCGCCGCACTTGGGAGGTCCGCCGTTCTCGAAAGGGCCGCGTAGTTCCTGGTTCGATCTGCATTCTCGTGCGCCGACTTGTCGTAAGTGGGCGGGGTCAGGAGCTTGATCGCGAGCGGCCGGTCGCCGAAGAAGGCGTCCGTTCGCAGCGCGAGCGTGACGGGCTTCGACGTCTTGCCCCATTCGACCAGGTGGACGACGACCGGCGCGTCGCGCTGGCCGGGCCGGGCCCTGACGAACGCCCGCACCTCGCCCGTCCCGTTGCGGAGCGAGACGGGCGGCGACTCACCGTAGCGCGTCTCATTCAGCGCCTTGCCGGCGACGGCGGCGTCTTCGTAGCCCTCCAAGACCTTCGCGTTGGCCCGGACGAAGCCGAACAGGTCCGCGTATTGGGCCGGCGTGCCGAAATAGCGCGGCGCGTTGTTCGGCATGTACACGTCCCAGGGCACCATGCAGAACCCGCCGCACGCGTAGGCCGTCGCGATCGTCTGACGCGTGCGGCGCTGCCACTGGTCCAGGCCCTTGCGATCGCCCTTCTTGGGCATCGTGATGACCTGGATCCGATCGTGACCGGCCGCGGCGCGCATGGCCTGGTAGATCAGCTCGGGTCGGGTGCGTCCGTAGGACAGTTCGCCGAAGGCCCAGTCGAAACACAGTTGGATCGGCCCCCATCGGTGCACGCCGTTGTTGCACGAGACCGGCACGCGCCGGCCCGCGTGCGCGTCCATCGCCTTGCGCGTGCGTTTGTGGAACTCGAGCGTCGCGTGCGTCTGGAACGCGACGAACAGCCGCTTGAGCTCGCCACCGTCCCACTTCTTGAACGCGTCGCCGACCGGGGCGCGTTGCTTTCGGAGGTGCTGGGCGTAGTCGAAGGCCTCGATGCTCTCGATGCCAAGCTCGCGACGCTTCGTCGCCGTCGTATGCTTGGCGAGATACTCGCGAAACGCCTTCATGCAATGCGGACAGAAGCACCCGCCCCAGTGCGTGGCCGATTCGTTCGCGCCCGGCTCGTCGCGCTGCATGACCTGCGTGCCGGCGTTGATGTATCCCTTGAGGTATTCGACGTACCCCCGTTCGAGCTCGGGATTGTTGACGCATCCCCACAGCGTGCGGTTCCACGTGCGCTTCCAGGGTGCGATGATGGGTTGGCCGTTGAGGTCCAGGACGACGACCTTCTCGAACCACTTCGCGTCGTTGCGCTTGTGTAGATAAGACGGCGCGGAGGCCGCCCCGCCAAAAACGCGACCCGACGCCTTGACCTTCTCGATGAAGGCCTTGTTCGTGACGTAGGCCCACTCGAGCCGCGTGACGTGGAAGTCCTTCAGCGCTTGCATTGTGTCGTGTGGGTCTTTGTCGTTGCGGACGTGCAAGCGCAGGCTGCGCATAATAACGTCGCTCGACCGCGGGCCACCGGCCGGGTACGTTCGGGGCCGGGCCACCTCGCAGACCCGCTTGACGGCCTGGCCGCCGCGGGCAGCATCCGCGCAGACGACCAACAACACTGTCATCCAGAACGTCTTCACCCGGCAGACGTGTGTAGACATTCCTTGCTCCCTTGTTCTGGGCGATTTGCCCGGGCCAGCCGGCGAGTTCACTTGTAGTCCTTGCCCGCGAGACTGGCCTTGCATGACCTCCGCCACCTCTGAAGGATCGACCTCATGCGATCAACGATCTGGGGCTTGGCCGCCGCCAGGTCCTTCGTCTCACCCGAATCGCCCAGCAGGTCGAACAGCATATAGGCCTTGCCCCCATCCTGAGAGATCAACTTGTACCGGTTGTCGGTCAGCGAGACCTGCCCGCGCGACTCGAACGCGATCGGCACGGGCCTGGACGTCATCTTGCCCTCGATCACGCCCAGCAGGCTGATCCCGTCGACGGGCTCGGGTAGGCCCTTCATCCGATGCCCCAGCACGTCCAGCACGGTGGGGAAGTAGTCGCTCGTGCAGCAGGGCATCTTGACCACGCGGGGCGCGGCGATCTTCGCCGGCCAGATCAGCAGCCCCGGCACGCGCACGCCCCCCTCGAACAGGCTGCGCTTGCGCCCGCGAAACGGACCGGCCGAGCCGTTGTTGCCGTTGTACCGCCTGCCCTCCGGACCGTTGTCGCTGGAAAACCACAGCATCGTGTTCCGCTCGACACCGAGTTCGCGGAGTTTTGCTCGCAGCCGGCCGACCTGCTCGTCCATGGCCGTGATGCAGCCGTAGTAGTGCTGCGCCGCCGCGGGCTGGTCCTGGTAGATCGCCCGATGCGTCGGCCCCGCCACCACGGGCAGGTGCGGCGCGTGGAACCACACCACCGCCAAGAACGGGCGCTTATTGTGGGCCACCGCGTCCTCAATGAACGGGATCACGCGGTCCATGATGACCCGCGAGTCGTCGCCCTTCAGGTTATCCGTCACCCGCTGGCCCGGTCCGGTCCAGTAATGGGTGCCGAACGGTTTGCCCGCCTTGGCCCCCTTGGTCCTCCGCCACCCTCGAGGCGTGACCATCGGATCGTACGTAGGCACCTTCGCCTCGGTCGAGAAGCAGACGTCAAACCCGTGCTCCCACGGCGGGCCGTAGTGTTCGACGCCCCTCGGCCCGCCGCGGTTCGACTCCTTGACCGTCTGGGTCAACGTCCCCAGGTGCCACTTGCCGAAGTGGCCCGTGGTGTACCCCTGCGTCTTGAGCGCTTCGGCCAGCGTGATCTCTTGTTTGCGCATGTGCCCGACGTTGGCGCCGAAGATTCCATATCGATACGGATGCCGACCGGTCATACAACTGCCCCGCGTCGGGCTGCACACCGGCGCGCCGGCGTACCACCGGTCGAACCGAATGCCCTCGCTGCTCATCGCGTCCAGGTTCGGCGTCTTGAGGACCTTGTGGCCGTTGTAGCCCGTGTCCCCCCAGCCCTGGTCGTCCGTCATGCACAGGATGACGTTGGGTTTGTCTCGCCCAGCCACCTCGGCTGGCAGCCTGCGCGGCAGCACCGTCGAGACGGCGCCCAGACCGGCGACCTTCAGGAAATCACGGCGCGTGTTGCCGACCGTATTCATGTTCCTCTTCCGTCTGCCTGTTGCACCGCTCACGCCCGTCGGGCCACGCCGGTGGTAACGTCCTTTTCCCAGGCGGCCAGGTCGGCCTGTAGCGTCCTGACGCGTTCCGGCTCGGCCGCGGCGAGGTCCTTGCGTTCGCCGAGGTCGTCGCTCAGGTTATAGAGGTGGACGGTTTCACCACCCCCCTTCCCCCTCTGCTTCCGACCCTTCGGGTTGACCAGCAGCTTCCAAGGCCCTCTGCGGACAGCCTTTTGTTTTCCGAAACGCCAGAACAACGTCCGCTTGGGCAGCTTCCGGCCGCGCTCGAGCATCGGCAGCAGGTCGACGCCGTCAAGCTTCAGCCCCGGCGCCAGGGATGCGCCGGCGATGGCCGCCATCGTGGGCAACAGGTCCATCGTCATCGCCGTTTGGTGTGTGACGGTGCCAGGCTTGATCCGGCCGGGCCAATACGCGATGGCCGGTACGCGATGACCGCCCTCCCACAACGTGCCCTTCTGCCCCGCCAGTGGGCGATTCGATCGCGGCTTGGCCCCGCCGTTGTCGGAACAGAAGAAGATGAACGTCTTGCGCTCGAGCCCAAGACGCCTGACGGTCTCGACGATCCGGCCGACGCCCTCGTCCATCGCCTCGATCATCTCGGCGTAGGCGGCGGTCTTGTCCTTTCGACTGCCTTGTATGCGATCTGGCTTTCCCGGTGCGCGGTCGGCCTTGTCGCGGCGCCCCTGATAAGGGTAGTGCGGCGCCTCGTGCGGCAGATACAGACAGAACGGCCGGTCCTTGTGTTGCTCGATGAACCGCACGCCGTGTCGGGTGATCAGGTCGGTCGTGTAGCCGTCCTCGCGAACTTGTCGACAGTCGTGCCACCAATCTTCGATGCCGACCTGGTCGATGTGCGAATGGTAGTCCACGTTGCCGCTGACGTAGCCGCGGAAGACGTCGAACCCCTGCCGCGTCGGGTTGAAGTCCACCCGGTATCCCAAGTGCCACTTGCCGAACAACCCCGTCGCGTAGCCGGCCGTCTTGAGCACCTCGGCGAACGTGACTTCCTTCAGGTCCATCCCTGTATGCCGGTGCTTCTTGGCCGAGACCACCGCCTCAATGCCGCAGCGCTGCTGATACCGCCCTGTCAGCAGCGCCGCCCGCGTCGGGCTGCACACCGCGCCGTTGGAATGAAAATCCGTGAACCTCAACCCGCCCTTCGCGAGCGCATCGATACGCGGCGTCGCGATGCCCTCGTTGCCGTAGCACCCGAGATCGCCATACCCCAGATCGTCGGCCATGATCAGGATGATATTAGGTTTGTCCCCCGCGGGCTCGCCGGCAAACGTCCTATGCGGCAGCGCCGCCGACGCGGCGGCAGCTCCCATGATCTTCAGCAGCTCACGACGGTTCATGACCCCGTCCATTGTCTTGTCTCCCGCCACCGTCGCTCGTTCACTTCTTCCTTGCCTTCTTCTTCCGATCTCCGGGTTTCCGGTCCCACGGCTGGGGCGGCGTTGGGTCGTACCTCGGCGCGCCGTCTTTGTCTGGGAACGTCTTAACGATTGCTTCGAGCTTCTTGCGTGCGCCGACGACACGCGCGTCCGTGCCGTCGATCAGGTTCTTGGTCTCGGCCGGGTCGGCG
>CAYOGX010000170.1:0-7788 GCA_964403235.1 uncultured Planctomycetales bacterium
CCCGGCCCTGTTCGAGCCCGACCAAATCGACCGAACGGTCGATATCGTCACCACCGCCATCGAGCGCGGCGTGGGCCAGCTCCAGCTCAACGTCGTCAACGCCGAGACGCTCCGCCGCGCCCAGGCCAAGCCCGACAAATACCGTAACCTGTGCGTCCGTGTCAGCGGTTTCAGCCAGAAATTCTGCCTGCTCGACCGCCAAATGCAGGACCACATCATCGCGAGGACCAAACACGCGCAATGAGCAGGCTAGACACCCAAGGCATCATCTTCGACATCAAGCGGTTCGCCATCCATGACGGGCCGGGCATCCGGACGACCGTGTTCTGCAAGGGGTGCCCACTCAACTGTGCGTGGTGCCACAACCCCGAGTCGATCCGCCCCGAACCCGAGGTCTCGTTGATGCCCGACCGCTGCATCGGCTGCGGGCACTGCTTCGAGGCGTGCCAGCACGGCGCGCACCGGATGAACGGGTCGGACCGCGTCTACGACCGTGATCGCTGCGTGGTCTGCGGCGACTGTGCGGCCGGGTGCTACGCGGAAGCGATCGAGATCGTCGGCCGGGAAGTCACCGTGGCCGAGGTCATCGACGAGGTCGAATCCGACCGCCCGTTCTACGAGACCTCCGGCGGCGGTATGACGATCAGTGGCGGTGAGCCGACCGATCAGTTCGAGTTCACCCACGCCCTGCTGGCCGAAGCCAAGGCGCGAGACCTGCACACGTGTCTCGACACGTGCGGCCTGACGTCGTGGGACCGGCTGGAACCGTTGCTAACGCTGGTGGACGTGTTCTTGTATGACATCAAGGACACGGACGCGCACCGCCACCAGCGTTGGACGGGCGTGGACAACGAGCAAATCCTGGCCAACCTCCGCCGGCTGGATGACGCGGGCGCGAACATCATCCTCCGCTGCCCGATGATCCCAGGCATCAACACTGACGACGCCCACCTGGCCCGCATCGCCGACCTGGCGAGGTCGCTGGGGTCCGTGGGGGGTGTCGAGCTGCTGCCGTTTCACAGGCTGGGCCTGAGCAAGGACGCGCGAATGGGCTACGATCGGCAGGCGATCACGGATCAGATCCCCGGTGAGCAGGACGTGCAGGGGTGGCTGGCCCGTCTCCGCGAACTGGGCATATCCAACGCCCGGCGGTCTTGAGGCCGCCCTTGCGGTTGACCGGAACGCGAAGTCAGAGCCGCGACCGTCAGGGAGCGCCCGAATGCGGGGCGCGACCGACGGACACCGTGCGCAAAAAAAGGGGCCGGGCATCGGCAGGCGAGCCGGCCCGGCCTGGGGTGAGTAAGCACACGAACTTCGCTAATCGACCTCGACCACGGAATTCAGCTCGCCATACGGGTTGCTCTCGACGTAGGTGTTGTACGGGTCCTGCACCCACCTGCCGTCGATGACGTACCGATAGCGATACCGTCCGGGTGCCAGGTCAACGGTGACGCCGAACGTCCCGTCGTCGTCCTCGTGGCACAGCTCGGTGTCCTCGGGCATCCAGTTGTTGAAATCCGCGGCGACCTGGACGGTCTTCGCGTCGGGCGCCTGGACGCGGAAGCACACACCCTGGTTGGTCTGGACCGCGCCGTAGATCCGCTCGATCCTCCGGTCGATCTGGTCGGGGGTCGCCTCGATGACGGACTCGATCGAGCCGCCGACCAGCGGAGCACTGGTGGCGAGCAGTTGGCTGGCCCGATCGGACAACTCGCCGGCCTGCTCGAGTAGCACGTGGCTGACGGTATCCACCTCACCAGCGGCGATGACCTCGTTGGCCAGACGCGCGAAGTCCCGATGCCCCGGGCTGGCCGGCGCGTACTCGGTGATGGGCTGGCCGTAGCCGCTGGCCTCACGCAGCTTCGCGTTGAAGTTGACGTGCGCCTCGAAGAGCAGATCCACGAACTTCCTGCGGAGCTCCGCCAGCACCTCACGGGCGTGTTTGGTCCGCACGTCATAGAGGTTGGCGAGCACGCGCACGAACATCTCGCGGCCGGTCAGTTCGCGGAGCTCGGTGATGGTCGCGATCTGACGCGTCAGCCCGTGCAGGGCGAAGTAGCCCGTGTCCACGGGGATGATCACCTCGCTGGCGGCATGGAGGGCGTTGCCGGTGAGCAGCCCGATGCTCGGCGGACAGTCGACCAGGCAGTAGTCATAGGCGCCGGCGGCCGGTGCCAGGGCGTCGCCCAGACGATCGAATCGGTCCGGGGCCGACGCCAACTCCTGCTCCAGCTTGGCCAGGTCCGCGGTGGTCGGCGCCAAATCAAAATTGCTGCTGATCTGCCACGTGACGGCGCCCAGATCGGCGGACGGTTCGTTGCACAACACGTC
Source organism: uncultured Planctomycetales bacterium (assembly GCA_964403235.1). Lineage (GTDB taxonomy): Bacteria > Planctomycetota > Phycisphaerae > UBA1845 > JAFGLZ01 > JAFGLZ01. The sequence goes on from CAYOGX010000170.1 coordinate 2,332, forward strand.
GTAGATCGACCGTAGGATCTGGTTCTCCGGCACGGCAAGTCCGACGGCGCAATGCCCTTGGGGGTCCATGTCCACCAACAGCGTTCGCCGTCCCTGGCGGGCCAAACAGGCGGACAGGTTGATCGCGACCGTCGTCTTGCCGCAACCGCCCTTCTGGTTGGCCAGTGCGATGATCCTCATCGGAACGCTCCTCGAGTTGACTCCACGAGACCCGGCATGCCCAACACGATCGGCGCGTGGGGGCGGGGGGTGTCGTCCGCGTCGTTTCCGGCCTCATCGCCGGGGTCCACCCGCGACATCCAGACGCGGGCGGCCACACGCCCGATAATGTCTTTGTTTATTGATCGGCTGGCCGCCACTGGAACTTGATTCTTTCTTATCGGACGTGACTGCGAACGGCCTCGGACCGCGGCCGAGCCGCGCGCGTCCCGGGAGGGGCCGGCCGGGGGCCCGGGGGTGATTGACAGGTCCCGACCGGGGTGCTAGCATGCCGCAAGTTAATGTAACTACAGATGATAGAGCACCAAGCGGGTGTGTCATGTCAACCGGTTTGGCCCAGTGGGTTCAGCAGTTTCGCTCTCGTCGTTTGCTGGTATTGGGGGGCTTTGCGCTCGACCGGCACTGCTACGGCCACGTGGAGGACATCAGCCCCGAGGCCCCCGTGCCCGTGCTCCGCATCACCGACGAGACCCCGCGCGCCGGCGGCGCGGGGCACGTGGCCATGGCCCTGGCAGCACTGGGAGCCGAGGTCGCCTGCTGCGGCGTCGTGGGGGACGATGCGTCCGGTCGGCAACTGATCGATCTGCTGACAGCGGCCGGTGCGCGGACGGACGGCCTGAAACGCCTGCCCGATCGCCAGACAACCACCCACACGCGACTCATCGGGCTGGCGCAGCTTCGACACCCCCAGCAGATGATGCGCGTCGAGCGGGCGTGCCCCGCGACCCTGTCGGCGGACACGGTCGAGCAGGTCGCGTCGGTCGCCCGGGACCTGGCGGGCCAGGTCGAGGCGGTCTGCGTTCGCGACAGCGACGCGAGCGACTGGCCCGAGGCCGCGTGCCGCGCGGCCGTGGACGCCGCACGTCAATCCGATCGACCGGTCCTGATCAATCCGGCCCCCCGAAGCGACTGGCAATACTGCCGCAACGCAACGGTTTTGATGCTCAATCGGCGCAAGCTCGCGTTACGGGTTGGCGAATCGACCGACGACGTTTCCCGGATCGGCGAGCTGGCCCGTTCGGTCGTGGGCGATCTGAAGCTCGAGGGGATGGTGGTCACGCTCGACCGAGACGGCGCGCTGGTGGTGCCGGCCAAGGGCGAGCCGGTCCACGTACCCACGCAACCGCGAGCGGTCTACGACATCACCGGTGCCGGTGACGTGATGCTGGCCGTGCTAGGCGTGGCCGTCGCGGCAGGGGCGGATCTGGCCGACGCCGCCCGCCTAGCCAACGTGGCGGCCGGGCTCTCCATCGAGCGATTCGGGCCGGTCACGGTCTCGGGCGACGAGATCCTGGCCGACCTGGCCCTCGGGGGACGCACCGGCGTGCCCAAGCTCCGTACGCTCGACGAGCTGATCGCCGAGCTCGCTCCTCGCCGAAGCGCGGGCTGCAAGATCGTCTTCACCAACGGCTGCTTCGACATGCTCCACGCCGGGCACGTCCAGTACTTCCAGTTCTGCCGCGACCAGGGGGACTTCGTCGTGGTCGGGTTGAACTCCGATGCGTCGGTCCGTGCGCAGGGCAAAGGCGACGATCGCCCAATCAACAACCAGCTCGACCGGGCCCGCATGCTCGGCGGGCTGGAGAACGTCGACTACGTGGTGATCTTCGAGGAGCCCACGCCCGAGAACATGATCCGGCGGATCCTGCCGGATGTGCTGGTCAAGGGACAGGACTGGAAGTGGATCTGTGGCAAGGACATCGTCGAACAGGCGGGGGGTCGGGTCGCCATCGCACCGCTGATGGAGGGCTATGGCACGACCGAACTGCTCGCACGAATCCGAGGCATGGAAGGGCGGCGTGAACGAAACGATTGACGAACAGCTCGGCAAGCACGATCGGGTCGTCGAGTCGGTCCGGGCCCAACGTGACGTCATCGAGCAGATGGCCGAGGCGATAATCGCGTCGCTCGAGGGCGGTGGGCGGATCTACCTGGTCGGCAACGGCGGCAGTGCGGCTGACTGCCAACACATCGCGGCCGAGCTGATCAGCCGGCTCCGGCCGGGCCGGGAAAGGCCCGCGCTGCCCGCGGTCGCGCTGACGACGGACACGTCGATCCTGACGGCCATTGGCAACGACTATGAATTTGACGTGGCGTTTCGCCGACAGGTCGAGGCCCTGGTCCGGCGGGGCGACGTCCTGTGGGCGCTGTCGACGTCGGGCCATTCGAGAAACGTGCTACTGGCCGTCGACGAAGCCCGCGCCCGCGGCGCGACGATCATCGGGTTTACGGGCCCCAGCGGCGGGAAGCTTCGCGACGCCGTCGACCTGTGCTTCTGCGTCGACGGTGAGACCACCGACCGCATCCAGGAAGGGCATCAACTGGCCTACCACATGGTCTGCTACCTGATCGAGGTCGCGTTCGCAGGGTAGCAGCACTTCCCGGGACATGTTGCGCACGGTGCACCCTACCGCCACGGGTCGATCATCATTTTGACGTGCTGGTCGCGGGCGTCGTCGAACATCCGGATCGCGTCGGGCAGCGCGTCGAGCTCGAGGGTGGTGGTGACGATTCGTTCGTAGTCGATGAGCCCGGCCTGGATGAGACGGGCGGCGCGGCCGAGCGTCAGCGGCGGCATCTTGGACGCGATGATCTTGGCCTCGGCCTGGTACAGATCGTGCGGGTTGACGGGTATGGTCGCGTCGCGGGGGCAGACGCCGAAGATCATGAACGTGCCGTACCGCTTGACCAGCGGGATGGCCTGGGCCACCGCGTCAGGGTTGCCCGTCGCGTCGACGATGAAGTCGATGCCCTCCGGCGCCAGCTCGCGGACCCGCGCGGGCAGGTCTTCTCGGTCCGGGTCGACGACGACGTCGGCACCCAGGTCCTTGGCCAACTCCCGCCGAAACCCGACCGGCTCGGACTGGACCAGCAGCGTCCGCGGGCTGCGGCCGAGCAACTGGTTCCACAACAGCCCCACCGTGCCGGCGCCGAGGATCATGGCTGAGCAGCCGGCCCGGAATCCCAGCCGATCGTAACCGTGCAGCACGCACGCCAGCGTCTCGACCAGGATGCCGCCCTTGGCCGGCACCGACGCCTCCAGCTTGTACAGGTGGGAGGCGGGCACGCACGTATACTGCGCGAAGCCCCCGTCGACGGCGTACCCGACCGTGGTCGGGCTGCTGCACAGATTGGGTCGTCCGGCCCGGCAATCCTCGCACCGGCCGCAGGCGATCAGCGGGTCGACCGCGACGCTGTCGCCGACGCGGACATTATCGACGCCGTCGCCGACCTGCTCGACCACACCGGCGACCTCGTGTCCCAAGACCACCGGCGGGGTGATGCCCTCGGTCAGCTCACCACGATGGATGTGGACGTCCGTCCCGCAGACGCCGCATCCGGTCACCTTGACCACGACCCAGCCCGCGTCGGGACGGGGGTCCGGCTTGTCGCCCATGACGATCCGACCGGGTTCGGTGAAGATCGCGGCTCTCATGGCTAGGCTCCTTGGCAGGACGCATCGGTCGGGTGGCCGGCCCGAGACCGGGCTGCACGGTTGGCAGCCGGGATCTGGCGAATTATACTACAGGCCGGTCGAACCCGCCGCCACGGTCCCGGGGATCATGATGCCGGAATTCCTGAGCGATTACTTTCGCCGATTCGGCACGCACGCGTACAGCTACCAGACGGTGCTGATCGAGCTGCTTCTGATCGGGGCCGGGGTCTATATCGTGCTGCGCTTCCTGCGCGGCACGGGCGGGGCCGGGTTGGCCAAGGGCATCGGCGTCCTGATCGTGGCCAGCTTCTTGATCATCGACGTGCTGGCCAGCCAGTTCAACTGGCAACGGGTCGAATTCTTGTACACGAAGTACGTCTCGGCGCTCATCCTGGCAGTCATCATCATCTTCCAGACCGAGCTTCGACGAGGGATCATGCGGTTGGGCGAGACCACCTGGCTGAAGCGGTGGGCCAGCGACGTGGAACAGGTCGTCACAGAGCTGGTCAAGTCGGCCCGGTACCTGTCGGCACGGAAGATCGGGGCCCTCATCGCCGTGCAGCGGGAGACCGCCCTGGGAGCGCTGGCCGAGTCGGGCACGCCCGTCGACGCCCAGATCACGGCCGACCTGCTGAACACGATTTTCTGGCCCAGCTCGGCCTTGCACGACATGGGCGTGGTCATCCGTGAAGGCCGCGTCGCCGCCGCAAGCTGCCAGTTCCCCCTGGCCGACAGGGAGGACCTCCCCACCGAGCTGGGAAGCCGGCACCGCGCCGCGCTCGGATTGTCCGGCGAGACCGACGCCCTCGTGATCGTCATCAGCGAAGAGACCGGCACGATCTCGTTGGCCGACCGAGGCCGGCTCGAGCGAGCCCTGACGCCCGAGGCCCTCGCCAAGCGACTGCTGGTCGGGTTGGAAGGCGCCCGAGCGACCGGCAAGCGGTTGCCGCGGACCGCATCGAGTCAGACCTGACAGGACCCTCGCAGCATGGCCCAAGCCGCCAAAACGTTTCTAATCGTCGTGGGGCTGACGCTGCTGATCTGGATCTACGCGGACCAGCGGAGCTCGCAGACGAACGACTTCGTGCTGTGGCTGACGCTCCGGCCGCCGGGCAGCGCGAATTGGCGGCTGGCGGACCCCAACAGCGAGCGGACGCGGGTCGTGGCGACGTTCACGGGGCCGTCCCGAAGCATGCGCGAACTACAGGAAGACGTGGAAGAGGACCTGTTCCGGTTGACCTACGTCATCGAGGCCGACCCGTCCAGCGGGCCCTATCGCATCGAGCTGGCCGACAAGCTCGACAACCTCGAGGAGGTCCGACGTCGGGGCCTGCGGATCGTCAGTGTCGACCCGCCCGCGTTGACCGTCCAGGTCGACCGGTTGGTCACGAAGGAGTTGCCGGTGGTTGCCCGGGCCGACTCGTTCAAGATCGTTCAGACCGAGGTGGCCCCGCCCACCGTCAAGCTGATCCTGCCCGAGTCGCAGCTCGACAAGCTGGACGTGACCGAGATCGTCGCGAACATCGAGGCGCTGGAAGCTCACCGGGTGTTGATCCGCGAACACCTGAGCGCCGCTGGCGACAAGACGAGCCAGACCGTCAAGCTGCACGACGTGCCGCTGGTCCGACCGGCCGGGGCGATCCTCAAGGAGGAGCGCGTCTTCGTCGAGGCCGTTATCGAGCGCCGCGACCAGACCAAGCTCTTGCGGAGCGTCTACGTGCGGTTCGACGTGTCGCTCGATCAATGGCGCAAGTACGAGCTGGAGGTCAAGGACAACGCGGACCTGGCCTTGGAGGTGAGCG
>CAYOGX010000171.1:0-7781 GCA_964403235.1 uncultured Planctomycetales bacterium
CCATGTACATGGCCGCGAATGGGTTCCGCTTGCAGAGCGTGACCCGCTCGGGGAAGTGCAGCAGCATGGGCGTGTACATGATCCGCATCATCCACGGATCGCAGTTGTCGGTGGTGACGGTATACGTCAGCGGTTTGCCGGCCGAATCGGTGGAGATCTGCTTGCCCGCGTAGCGGTAGACGACCGGGACGGTCTTGCCCATGTTGGCCTTGAGGATCGCGTAGGCGGCGCCCCAGTACGGCAGCGAGACCGGCACCATCTGCCCGTCTTGCTTGAGTCTCGATCGTTTCTGACCGGCGATGCTGATCACGGCGGCCTCGGGGGGCAGATCGAGCGTGGTCTCCAGGCTGGCCGGGATCACCATCTTGCCGCTGGCCGTCACGCCCTCGTGCGTGTAGGTAAGCGTGATCTCCTGGCCCACGTGGGTGCGGAAGACCTCGACCAGCTCGAGCCAGGTCTTGACCTTGGCGCCGTTAACGTGCGTGATCAAAGCACCACGGGGGAGGTTCAGCCCGGCCGCCGGGGTGGGATGGCCGTCCAGGTCCGTCTCGACGACCTTGCTGACCACCAGACGGTCGGTCTCGAGCAGCCCGAAGCGCACGTTGGCGGTCGGCTCGCCGTCGCCCCACATGCCGCGCCCTTCCGGTCGAACGACGAACGACTCACGATCGAGCTCGTCGAGCCATCGCACGAGCCCGCGGGCGGTAGCGCCGGCGTTCGCCAAATCTGCGCGGACGTCAGACAGCAGCATCTTGTCCTTGGTCTGCTCGCCCAAGACGGCGAGGATTCGTTCGCGGGCGGTAGTGGGGTCCTTGTGGACCAGGGCCGTCAGGTCGTCCCGCCTCTCAAGCAGGGGCGCGAGGATCTTGTAGCCCACCAGCGTACCGGTGGGCCTGTCGGGCCCGACGCCGATCTCCTTGGTCATGCCGATACGGCGGACGACGATCTCGAGGTCGCGGCCTGCACGGACGTAGCGACCGCTGTCGTCCCTTGCCAACAGCATCCTCTTGCACTCGGCGACGGTGGGGTTCGATTGATCCCCCCACTTGACGATGATGTCGCCCTCACGAATCCCCGCCGTGCCGGCCGGGCCGCTCGGCTCGACCTGCAACAGCCTGACCCTGGGCTGGAAGCCCAGGATGTGTTGATCCTTCAGGTTCCCGCTCATCGAGACGACGAGCATTCGCGCCCGGTGGTAACACACCACGCGACGCGTCGGGCTGTCGGGATCGGTGTAGTCTTCGGGCCGGTCGACGAGCACCTTGACGAATTGGCCTCGCTTGTCGGTGATTAGCCGCTTGACCTCGACGTAGTCCTTGACCTTGACGCCGTCGACCTCGACGATGAAGTCGCCGAACTTGAGTCGGTCCTCGCGGTCCTCGTCGACATCGAAGGCGGTGTCCATGCCGCCGACCTGGAGGGTCATGGGGTTGGCGATGCCGATCTGGCGGGCCTTTTCCTGCTCGGACCAGTCGGGCTCGATGTAGATGTCGAGGGGCTCGTCCTGGCCCTGACGTCTGATCCTCATCTTGATGGGCCGGTCGGTATCGGCCAGTATGATGGCGCGCTTGACGTCCAAAAAGTCGTCCATCTTGGAGCCGTTGACCGCCAGGATGTCGTCCCCGGACATCAGGCCGGCCTTGTGGGAAGCGCTGCCCGGAATGACGTAACCCACCCTCGGGGGCGTGGTCTCGAACCCGACCATGAACACGACCATGAACGCCAACGCGGCAAAGACCAGGTTCATGGTGACGCCCGCCGAAACGATCAGCATGCGCCGACCGACGCGCTTGTTGGTGAACGAGCGCGGGTCGTCCTTGACCTTCCACTCGCCGGACTTGTCGATCTCGAAGTCCTCCTGGCCGAGCATCTTGACGTATCCGCCCAGCGGCAGGAGGTTGAACGCGTACCGCGTCTCGCCATAGGTCACGCCGAAGAGCTCCTTGCCGAACCCAATGGCGAACTTGTCGACGCGGACGCCACACAGCTTGGCCATCACGAAGTGACCCAGCTCGTGGACGAAGATCACCAGGCCGAACCCCAACACCATCAGCAGAATGGGCCAGAGGGTGGACAGCCAATTCCAGATGCTGGACAGCCAATCGGTGAAGATCGAGGCCGTCAGCGCCTGAGAAGCCATGGTGTCCACGACGATTAACGAGCCGAGCAAGGCGCAGCCTCCGTCACGATGCCTGTGTTGTGCCGCACGCGGCGATCATCCGTTCGACCTGCCCGCGGGCCCATGCGTCGGCCCGCATCAGGTCCTCGAGGGTGGGGTCGGCCAGGGCGTTATGGCCGGCCAGGACCTCTGAGGTCACCCCGACGATATCGACGAAGCGGATGCGGCCGCTGCGGAAGGCCTCGACCGCCGCCTCGTTGGCGGCGTTGAGGACCGCCCCGCTGGTCCCCCCCGTCCGGGCCACCTGGTGTCCCAGCCCCAGGGCCGGAAACCGCTGGGGGTCAGGCGGCTCGAAGTGCATCCGCCGCAACGACTTCACATCCAACCGCCTCGCGGGACCCGCCCGGCGGGCCGGATACGTCAACGCATACTGGATCGGCGTCCGCATGTCGGGCGAACCCAACTGGGCGACGATCGACCCGTCGCAAAACTCCACCATCGAGTGGATGATCGACTCGGGGTGGATGACCACCTCGATCGAAGCGGGTGACAGATCGAACAACCACTTCGCCTCGATCACCTCCAAGGCCTTGTTCATCATGGTGGCCGAGTCGATGGTGATCTTCGGCCCCATGTCCCACGTCGGGTGGTTCAGGGCATCCTCGAGCGTGGCCGCCGTGATCTGGTCGATGGACCAGGTCCGAAACGGTCCGCCGGAGGCGGTCAGGTAAACGCCTTCGACCTCGTCCGCACGTCCGGCGTGCATGGCCTGGAAGATGGCCGAATGCTCGCTATCGACCGGCAGCAGCTTGGCGCCCGTCCGTCGCGCCAACGGCACGATGAGCGATCCGGCGACGACCATGGCCTCCTTGTTGGCCAGGTTCACCGTCCTGCCCAACCGGACGGCCGCCAACGTGGCCGGCAACGCCGCCGCCCCCACCACCGCAGCCAGTACGAAATCACACTCGGTCCGCTCGACCAGCTCGGTCAGCGCCCCCTCGCCGTCGAGCACCTCGATGGACCCGGCCAGCTCGCCCTTCAGCCGAGCGGCACTGGCCGGATCCGTCATCGCCACCCGCACGGGCCCGAACCGTCGGGCCTGATCGGCCAGATCCCGCCAGCTCGTATTGGCCGCCAGTCCGACCACCTCGAATCCGTCGGACAGTGCAGAGATCACATCGAGGGCGCTGGTTCCGATCGAACCGGTCGAGCCGAGGATGATCACCCGTCGCTTCATCGGCATCGTTCCCCGGGACACCGGTCGGCACCGAAACCAAAGTGCCCACTATACGGCCGGACCCGACCCCTTGCAAGAGGACATGGCGAAGCGCGGTCCGGTCGTAGTGCCCGCAAGGGGGGACATGTCCCCCCCGGATCGAGTACACTGTCGGGCACGCGAGCGGGGGCTGAAAAACCGGTTTCGGCCCTGGTGGCGCCCCACCGGGGCGGGCACAATGGCGAGGGACCCCATGGACGCCGGTCAACCCGACGCCCGTAGCGGCGAACGCCTCGAGTCGGTAGCCGACCTGGTCGAGATCGCCGGCGGTCTGAGGGCCTCGACCGTCATCGTCCCCGGCGGAGACCGCGTCGAGGATCTCAGGCTGGTCGAGTCCGCGCGGGACCACGGCATCATCGACCGGATCATCCTGGTCGGGCGCGAGGCCCCCATGGCCCGGGCCGTGGCCGAGGTCGGCATCGAGATCGATCCGAAAGACGTCATCCCCGCGGACTCGGACGAGCACATCGCCACCACCACGGTCGAGTGCCTCCGCGCCGGCGGCATCGACGTGGCGCTGAAGGGCAACATCTCCACGCCCATTCTCAACCGCCACATGCTGTCGATGGCGATCCGACCCACGGTGAGTCTGGTGTCCGTCTTCGACGCCACGCCGATCGCGCACGGCCGGCCCATCGCCCTGACCGACGCGGGGGTCACGACGGTGTGCAGCTTCGAGCGGATGATGGATCTGGTCCGCAACGCCGTCGACATCGCCCACGTGGTCATGGGGATCGCCAGGCCCCGTGTGGCGATCCTGTCGGCCAACGAGAAGCAAATCGCCTCGCTGCCGTCGACCGAGATGGGGGCCAGACTGACCGAGCGCGACTGGCCCGACGCCGTGGTGTACGGTCCGTTGTCGTTGGATCTGGCCACGGACCCGGACTCGGTGGCCGTCAAGGGCCTGCCCAAGATCCCCGCCGCCGGTGAGGTGGCCGGCCAGGCCGACGTGCTGGTCTGCCCCGGCATCGACGCAGCCAACATCCTTTACAAGGCGGTCACGGCGATGGTGAAGTACGGGCAGGCGTCGCTGGCGGGCATCACCGTCGGGTTTCCCGTGCCGTACATCATCCTGTCGCGGGCGGATGGCCTGCAGACCCGACTCGAGTCGATCGCCTTGTGCAGCATCTACGCCCAACGGACGTCGCCGTCGACCGGAGGGCCGTGCCCGTTATGAAAGCAGGAGCGCATCGAGATGAACGACGCTGAACTTCGCCACTGGGTCTTTCGGGCCCACGTGTTGGACCGGGCCGGGGCCCTGACCAGCATCGCGTCGGCCTTCAGCAACCGCGGCATCAGCATCCAGACCGTCGTGGGTCACGGGGCCGAACCCCAGGCCACGCACGACGGCACCGTCGTCATGACGTTTCGATGCTCCGAACGCGACAAGGACGTGATGGTCCGCGTGGTCAAGCGGCTGAGCAAGGTGACGCGATTGGAGGAGCACCCCTACGATTCGCACAGCCTGCGCAAGTCGGCCGTCGTCCGGGCCTCGAGACGACTGGGACCGCGTGACGTGGCCGGCGAGGAGGCCTTCCTAACCTGCGAGCTGATGAGCACGGACCCGACCAGTTGGGACTACTTCCTTGCCGGCGCCCCGGCCGAGCTCGATCCGGTCCTGCACCGGCTGGAATCCGAGGGCGTGATCAAGGACATCGTCTACACCGTGATGGGGCTGTAAGACCGGTTGCAGGGCCGATCTTGTGGGCCCCTGGCAGCCGGGGGCGTGCCGCTGCCGGCGTCCTGCCGGTGCTGCGGATTCCATGAGAAGGGGATTATCGGTCCTTCGAAAATGTGCGTTCCGGGCCCGGTCTGTCTCAAGAGCTCGATCATTTGGGCTTGCAATCCGTACACGAACTCATAAAATGAGGTGAGAGCGGGATGGCTTATCGGGGCCAGGGGTAGATGGTGTCTGCCCGTGGCAGGAGGGATTGTCGGCCCCCATACGCTAAACAAATCCTTATTGGTTGTGTTGCGGCTCGTCCCGAGCCAAGGAGAGACCCCATGGGGAAGCAAGTGTCTGTGTGGACCATTGCGTGTGCGGTCGGGCTCGTTGGCCCTGCCATCGTACTGGGAGACTATTACGACAACTATAACGACGGGTATCTCACACGGGACCCCAACGACCCCCGCTATGATGCCAACGACCCGTACTGGACAGACCCCAACAACTGCGTTCTGTGGGACTGCGACAACCCCGACTGGACGTCGGACCCGCTATTGAGTACTGAACCGCGGGGGATGTACGTGGCCAGCGGCTGGTTCCGTATGTACGGAACGAATACCATGGCGCCTTACGTCTTCCTGGCGGGTTACGTCGAGGACGGGGACCACGACGCCAACACCAGCGTCACCTATTACGACAACAAGGCCCCCCACTACCTCGTGACCAAGGCGAGAAGCAACCCCGAGGACCCCAACGACGCGGGGGGATCCTACACGCTCATGCACGCCACCCCCTGGGACTGGAAGGCCTACTGTTTCGAGATTCAGTACATCGACTTCAACCTGCTGTTCACGAACTTCATCGGCACGGACTACATCTTCGGCGAGGAGAGGTACGCGGAGCAGGGCCCCAACGGACCGGCCATCGACAATGGGTTCTGGATGCTCCTCCAGTTCGATCCGCTCGGTGACAACTGGGTGCCGGGCAGCCCCAACGATCCGAACGACCCGAACTGCCACTGGCTCCGGGGCGCCTGGTGGAACGGTGGGAAGCACGACTGGAACGGCGAGTACTGGATACAGATGTGCGTTCTCGACCATGGGTGGGGTGGGGAGCGGCTCTTCACCGAAGGAGGCGACGGCTTCGCCGCCGGTGGGACGGAGTTCGTCGGGATGTACCCCGACGTCGGCTGGGACAACACCGAGTCCCGCTGGGGCAGCTTCACCACGGGGTCCGCCTGGCTGAATCTGTCGGCCAAGGACGGCCATCGCGGCAAGGTGACCGTCGACCCGGACATCATGGACAAGGACATCTCGCTCGACCCGAGCACGGTCGATCAGTACGATCCCAACAACTGGGGCGACCCGAACGACATCGACGAGCCGCGCCGGTACACCAAGGGGACGGGCGTGGTCCTGACGGCCGAGGCCTTCAAGGGCAAGTTCACCAAGTGGAAGGTCAAGGGCCCCAACGACGCGAACGATCCCAGTTACCAGGAATCCATAGATACCAACTCTGTTCTGTATCTCACGATGGACGGGGACTACGCCGTCAAGGCCGTCTTCAAGTGCGGCGGCGGCGGGGTGGAACCGTTCGCCGGCATGGTTCTCATGGTCCTCGGCCTGGGCGTGGTCATCCGCCGGTTGGCGTAGCCCCCGGGTCGAGCGACAAGCGAAAACGCAACAACAGCGGACGCGGGTCGTCTGTCGGGTGATCCGAGGCGACTGCCGTTTCCATGGTCCTGTCTTCGGTGAAGGAAGTCGCCATGGCAAGGTGCGCGTTGGCGTTTGCCGTTGCGTGTATGGTCGGGCTTGCTGCCCCTGCCACCGTACTGGGGGACTACTACGACAACTTCAACGACGGGTGGCTTGCGCGGGACCCCAACGATCCCCGCTATGACGCCAACGACCCGTACTGGACGGACCCCAACAACTGCGTCTTGTGGGACCGCGACAATCCCGACTGGACGGCCGACTCCTTGGTCAGCACCTCGGCTGGGCTCTACATCGAGAGCGGGTGGTTCCGCATGTGGGGACAGAATACGCTCGCCCCATTTGTCTTCGCGGCGGGTTACGTGGATGACGGGAACCGGGATCCCAATACCAGCGCTGTCTGGTGTGACAACACGGCCCCCCACTACCTGGTGGCAAAGGTCAGAAACAACACGCCGGACATGGGCGCCTGCTGCATGGTCATGCACGGCGATCCCGCCAACTGGAAGGCCTACTCTTTCGAGTATGAGCCCATCACCGGGATATTCGAATTCATCAATTTCATCGGGACGGATTACGACATCGCCCTGACGAGAAGCGCGACCGGTCCCAACGGGCCGGACGAGGACAACGGATTCTGGATGCTCTTCCAGTACGATCCGCTCGGTGACAACTGGGTGCCGGGCAGCCCCAACGATCCGAACGACCCGAACTGCCACTGGTTCCGGGCGAGCTGGTGGAACGGCAGGAAGCATGACTGGGATGGCGACTATTGGATTCAAATGGCCGTCCTTGACTATGGTTGGGACGGGGAGCGGTTCTTCCCGGTGGGCGGAAACGCCTTCGCGGCGGCCGGAAACCAGTATGTCGGGATGTTCCCGGACTATGGGTGGGACAACATCGAGTGCTGCTGGGGCACCTTCACCACGGGGTCCGCTTGGCTGAACCTGTCCGCCAAGGACGGCCATCGCGGCAAGGTGACCGTCGACCCGGACATCATGGACAAGG
>CAYOGX010000172.1:0-7766 GCA_964403235.1 uncultured Planctomycetales bacterium
TTCACGGGGAGGGGTCGGTGTTGCTGCTGACGCGGGACGCGTCCTGCGACGCGGCGATGGAATCGGCCCTGAAGCGGGAGAACGTCAACGTCAAGATGATGTCGATGGAGGACGCGCCGGAAGACATGCTGGGGATGCTCGATTACGACGCGATCATCCTGTCGAACATCCCCGCGGACCGGTTCACGGAGGACCAAAAGCAGCAGTTGGCGGCCTACGTTCGGGACATGGGGGGCGGGCTGGTGATGACGGGGGGTGACGAGGGGTTCGGCGCGGGCGGGTGGCTGGGCTCGCCGGTCGAGGAGGTCATGCCGGTCAAGTTCGACGTCAAGCAGCGCAAGCAGATCCCGCGGGGCGCGCTGGTGCTGATCATGCACACGTGCGAGATGGCTCGGGCGAACTACTGGTCGGAGCAGATCGCGATCTCGGCGGTCAAGACGATCAGCACGCTGGACTACATCGGTCTGGTCGCCTTCAGCGGGATGGCGGGGGGGACGAATTGGGAGATCCCGTTCCAGGTGGCCAGGGCGAAGAAGCGAATCATCAACCGGATCAACAAGATCAGCAACCGGATCGGGGACATGCCGGACTTCGCGAGCGGGATGGAGCTGGCCTACCAGGCGCTCAAGGGGGTGACCGACGCCGCCCAGAAGCACATCGTCATCACGAGCGACGGGGACGCTATGGCGCCGCCGCGGACGCTTCTGAACAAGCTAAAGGCCGCCAAGATCACGTGCAGCACCGTGGCCATCGGGTTCGGAGCCCACGTCACGCCCGGCCCGATGAGAACGATCGCCAATGTAACGGGCGGGCGATACTACATGGTGAACAACCCGAAGAAGCTGCCGCAGATCTTCATCAAGGAGGCCAAGGTCGTTCGCCGGCCGTTGATCCGCGAGACGGAAAAGGGGTTCAAACCACGGCTGCGGGTGGCCATGCCCGAGGTGACCGCCGGGGTGACCAGCGCCGAGCTGCCGCTGCTGTACGGGCACATCCTGACCACGCCGCGATCGGCGGCGAAGGAATTCAGCCGGGTGCTGGTCGCCAGCGACAAGGAGGACCCGTTGCTGGCGGTCCGGCACTGCGAGCTGGGCAAGAGCGTGGCGTTCACCAGCGGGTGGTGGACGCGGTGGGGGCGTCAGTGGGTCAACTGGGCGAAGTTCAGCAAGCTATGGGCCCAGACGGTCCGATGGGTGATGCGGCAAGCCGGATCGTCGGATTTCGACGTCTCGGCGCGGCTGGTCGGGCACGAGGGTAAGATCGTCGTCGAGGCGCTGGACAAGGGGGCGTCGTTCCTGAACGGATTGAGCATCGCCGGTCGGGTGCTGATGCCCGGGGCCGAGCGACGATCCATTCGTCTGCATCAGACCGGTCCAGGCCGGTACGAGGGGACGTTTCCCGCGTCGGCGAACGGTCACTACGTGGCCAGGCTGAACTACAACAGGGCCGACGGCAAGACGGGCTCGATCACGACGGGCCTGTCGGTCTCGTATTCGCCGGAGTATCGCGAGCTGAGCAGCAACGAGGGGGTGCTCCGTCAGCTCGCCGAGCAGACGGGGGGCAAGGTGCTCGAGCTGGACCCCGAGCGGGCCGACGTGTTTCGCAGACCGGTCCAGCCGTCGATCGACCGGCGGCAGATCTGGCCCTGGATCCTGGCGTGGTTCGTGATCCCGTTGCTGCTGCTGGACGTGGCCGGTCGGCGGTTGGCGTCGATGGTGGCGATCTCAGTGTGTGTGGAGATCGTGATCGTGGTGTGGCTGCTCGGCGCGGCGGGGTGGTACGCGCACTGGTGGGGTTGGCTGGCGGCCCTATTGCTGGCCGAGGCCGTCGGCTGGGCCGTCCGGTGGCGGAGCATCCCGCGGGTAATAGATGCGATCGCGTCTGAGCTGCGTGGCCTGCGATCAGCGGAGGCAGCGGCCGAGTCGGTGTCGCGCCTGAAGGGCCTGCGGGAGCGGATCCGAGAAGAGATGGCCGAGCGGGACGAGCGCGAGGCCCCGCCGCCCGACCTGCCCGCGGTCGATGCGTCGGCCCGGTTCGATCTGGGCGAGGGCGGCGACCGGGTCGTGGGCAATCTCGACCAGGCCGTGGGCGGCGCCAAGACGGCCGGACCCGTGGCTGAGCCGAGCCGGCGAGCGGCCGCGGCACAAGATAAGGAAGCCGAGGACGAGCTGACGACCTCGAGACTGCTCGAGGCCAAGCGCCGCGCTCAGAAGGAGCGCGAGCAGGACGAATGACCGCCGGGGACGGCGATCCCGTCACCGGACGCGGTGAAACGGAGGTAACGATGCCAGACATCGACCCGAAGGTTCAGAAGGCGACCGATGAGTTTCGGCACAAGTACGGCCAGGTCCGCGCCGAGATCGCCAAGGTGATCGTCGGGCAGGACGACATCATCGACGGCGTGTTGACGTGTCTGTTCGTCGGTGGGCACGCGCTGCTCGAGGGCGTTCCGGGCCTGGGCAAGACGCTGTTGGTCCGCACGTTGAGCCAGTCGCTGTCGCTGGAGTTCTCGCGGATCCAGTTCACGCCCGACTTGATGCCGGCGGACATCATCGGCACGAACGTGATCATGGAAGACCAGGCGACGGGCCGGCGGGAGTTTCAGTTTCAGCAGGGCCCGCTGTTCGCCCAGATGATCCTGGCCGACGAGATCAACCGGGCCACCCCCAAGACGCAGTCCGCGCTGCTCGAGGCGATGCAGGAGCACACCGTGACGGTGGCGCGGCAGCGGTATCGGCTATCCGAGCCGTTCTTCGTGATGGCCACGCAGAACCCGATCGAGCAGGAGGGCACGTACCCGCTGCCCGAGGCCCAGGTCGACCGGTTCTTCTACAAGCTCATCGTCGACTACTCCAACCGCCAGGAGCTGCACGAGGTGCTGAACCGCACGACGGCTGGCCGGGACCCCACTGTGGCGCAGGTGATGACGGGCAACGAGATCATCGGCGCCCAGAAGCTGGTGCACCGGGTGGTGATGGCCCCGCCCGTGCAGGACTACGCGATCCGGCTGAGCCTGGCGACGCACCCCCAGGGCCAGTTCGCCACGGACACGGTCAATCAGTACGTCCGATGGGGTAGCAGCCCGCGCGGCGCGCAGGCGATCACGCTGGCGGCGAAGGTCAGGACCCTGCTCGACGGGCGGTTCAACACCGCGTTCCAGGACGTCCAGCAGGTGTTCCTGCCGGCCATGCGACATCGGATCCTGCTGAACTTCGAGGGCGAGGCCGAGGGCATCGATCCGGATGACATCCTCCACGACGTCCTGGACAAGACGCCGACGACCGTCGAGGCGGCAGCATGACACGACTGGGGAGCGCGACGTAGGGAGTACGAAGCAAGAAGATGGCACGAACGGCTGAACAGACCGAACTGCTGGACCCGGCCTTCATGAACCGGCTGGAACAGCTCGACATCGTCTCGCGGAAGATCTTGGCGGGCAAGATGAAGGGCGAGCGCAAGAGCAAGCGAAAGGGCGAGTCGGTCGAGTTCGCCGACTACCGTAACTACGTGGTCGGCGACGACCTGCGGTTCCTCGACTGGAACATCTACGCGCGGCTCGATCGGCTGTTCCTCAAGCTGTTCCTGGAAGAAGAGGACCTGAACGTCTGGCTCCTGCTCGATCTGAGCAAGAGCATGGACTGGGGCGATCCGAGCAAGGCGCTGTACGCCAAGCAGGTGGCGGCGGCGTTGGCGTACATCGGGCTGGTCAACTACGACCGCGTGAGCGTGTGTGCGTTCAACGACCGGATCGTGGGCGACCTGTCGGGCGTTCGCGGGCGGCGGCTAATGCACCAGATCGTCGGGTTCCTGACGGACCAGACCCCGGGCGGGCCGAGCAACATGGCCGCCGCGTGCCGGCAGTTCGTCATCCGACACAAGCCGCGCGGCGTGCTGGTCGTGTTGAGCGACTTCTTCGACAAGGGCGGGTTCGAGACCGGGCTGCGGTACCTGGTGCGGCGAGACCTGGACGTCTACGCCCTCCAGTTGCTGTCGCCCGAGGAGATCGATCCGAAGCTGACGGGTGATCTGCGTCTGGTGGACCTGGAGGACGCCGACGTGGCGGAGATCACGGTCTCGCGGCCGTTGATCCACCGGTACAAGGCGAACCTGCAAGCCTACTGCGAATCGCTCAAGAACTTCTGCACCCGTCGCGACGTGTCGTACCTGTTCGCGAGCACGGAGGTGCCGTTCGATCGGCTGGTGTTGTCGTACCTGCGGCGGCGTGGCCTGCTGAAGTAGTGCATAGGGTCCGCCGTGCGGACCACAAGCGATTGGCCGTAAGGAGACATCGGTGTCGTGAGTTTTCTCGCACCCATCTGGATTCCGCTGCTGGCCGCGGGCATCGCCGTCCCTAGCCTGCTGCTGTTCTACTTCCTACGGCTGCGGCGGCAGGAGGTGCCCATCTCCTCGACGCTCCTGTGGCGACAGGCCGTCCAGGACCTCCAGGTCAACTCGCCGTTTCAGCGGCTGCGGAACAACCTGCTGTTGTGGCTGCAACTGGCGGCCTTGCTCGTCGCGGTGTTTTGCCTGTGGCGACCCGTGCTGCAGATGGTTAAGACCCAGGAGAAGACGGCCATCCTGCTGATCGATCAGTCGGCCTCGATGGCCACCGAGGAGGCGGACGACAAGACGCGGCTGGACATCGCCAAGGAAAACGCCAAGACCTACATCGACAACCTCGACGACCGCAGCAAGGTAATGATCATCAACTTCCACGACCGCGCCCGCGTGGCCGCGCCGTTCACCACCGACAAGCAGGCGCTCCGTCGGCAGATCGACGACATCGAGCAGACCGATTGCACCAGCCGGCTGACCGAGGCGTTGGCGCTCGCCGAGGCCCATAGCACCCGGCAGATTGTCAGCAGCGAGGGCGGCGACCTGACGCCCGAATCGCCCACCGAACCGGCCGAGATCGTCCTGTTCAGCGACGGGCGCATCGAGGACGCCGACGAGGTCGTCCTCCGCCGCGGCGGCATGCGGATCGCCCTGGCCGGCACCGCGACCGACAACGCGGGCATCACCGGTGTTGGGGCCAGGCGCAACTACGAACGCCCCGAAGAGCTCAGCGTCTTCGTCACGGTCGCCAACTTCGGCGACCAGCCCGTCAAGAGCGACCTGACGCTCAAGATCGACGGTCGGATCAAGGCCGTCTGCCCGGTGACGCTCGGTCCGGCTACGAAGGAGGAACTGCCGGGCACCAGCACGCAGCCCGCGTCACTTGCGCCAAGACCCGCGGCCGAGCAGCGCGCCAACACCGCGGCCGTGCCCTTCAAACTGGTCTACGACGGCGGCGGCGTGCTCGAGGTGGAGCTGATCCGGTCGGACGCGCTGGGGGCCGACAACCGTGCCTGGATCGTCGTCCAGCCGCCGCGGCACCTGAGGGTCCTGCTCGTCACGTCGGGCAACTACTTCCTCAAGCGGATCCTGGACTGTCTGCCGCTCCGGGAGGTCAGGGTCCTCGACCCGGAGGCCTTCGAGGGGGATCGCAAGAATCTCGCGCCAGGCGGGCGGCTGGCGTACGACGTGGCCATCATGGATCGCTTCTCGCCGGAGAACCTGCCCGTCGGCAACTACCTGTTCTTCGGGGCGGCGCCCAAGGTCGAGGGCGTCAAGGACACGGGCGTGGTCGAGAACCAGTTCATCTACGACTGGGACGACCAGCATCCGGTGCTCCGCCACGTCGTGCTGAACTACGTGTGGGCGCGCAAGTGGCGACGGATCGAGCTGCCCAAGCGTGCCGAGCGGCTCGTCGAGGGCGAGACCACGCCCGTGATCGCGACGCTGTCGGACGGGCCCAGCCGACACCTCATCGTCGCGTTCGACCTGCACGATTCGGACTGGCCATTGCGGGTGAGCTTCCCCGTGTTCACCTACAACGCGATCCGGTATCTGTCGGGCAGCGTGACGTTGGCGCCGTCCCAGTCGATCAGTCCGGGCGCGGCCGCGGCCATTCCCGTACCAGCCGGGGCGGACACGCTCACCGTCAGGCGACCGGACGGAGAGTCAACCGAGCTGGGGTCCGGTGAGCTCCAGGCCGTTTACTACCGCGACACGCAACGGCTCGGCGTCTACCGCGTCAAGCCCTGCGTGGAGGGCTACGAGGCCTTCGCCGTCAACCTGCTCAGCCCCGCGGAAAGCAACATCCGTCCGAACGCGAGCTTCACCATCGGCACCGAACAGATCACCGCCACCAAGTCGATCCGGCGTGAGAACCGGCCCCTCTGGCCGTGGCTCATGCTCGGCGCCCTGGTCGTGCTCCTGCTCGAGTGGATCATCTACAACCGGCGGGTGTACGTCTGACGGGGAAACGCCGACACGTCGACACTGAAACGCGCGATCGATCGGGCGTCATCCCCCTAATCGGCAACCACGAACGTCGCCTTCTCGAGGACAACCGTCCCGTCGGGCCAGGTGACGCGGGCTTCGATCGTGTGAGGCCCGGGTCCGAGCCGTGTCGTATCGGTCACCAGTCGAAAATGGTGGGGCTTGTCGATGGGAGACGACTTGTACTTGAACCGTACCATCGCGTGCCAGGGGCCACCGTCGAGGCGGGCCTTGGCGGCGGACCCACTGGGTGCGTCGTAGCAATTGAAGGTGAACGCGGCGTCGGTCTTTGCCGAGATGCGGCCACCCAGATGCATGAATTCGCCCCGCCGATCCACGTGCGATTCGCAGCTCGAGTGGTAACGGTGCGTGATCTTGGCGCCATCGACCGACACGATGCGGTAACCGCGAGGGCAGCCGTCGGTCGCGCGTTCGAACCCCTTCCCGCCCTGCCACCAACTGCCTGACAGCGAGACCGATTCGACGTACTCCACGCCGCCAACCGTGATCCGCTCGTTCTCGTGCATGTGTCCTTGGAGGACCAGCTTGACGCGATGTCGGGCGAACAGATCGGTCAGCAGCTTGTCGTTAGGGGTCTCCCAGAACGGACCGTCGTCCAGATCGGTGCGACGTGCGGGATAGGTCGAGACGATGGGGATGTGGACGCCGACGACGAGCGGCTTGTCCTTTGGCTGGGCGGCCAGATCGGCCTTGAGCCAGGCCAGTTCACTGCCCTCCACCGCGCCGTGAACGACCGCGTTGCCCTTTCCGTGCGGCATGGCCTTGTTGCCGTTCAGCACGATGAAGTGCACCGGCCCCCAATCGAAGGAATAGTACGTGGGGCCGAACAGACGCTCGTAGGCACCGTACGGGTTCTTCTGTTTGACCATGATCTCATGGTTGCCAATGCCGATCCGCACGGGGATCGTCGAGACCGAGAAGCATTCGACGCAGTTCTTGCCCTGGTTGGCTCGGATGCAGATGTCCCCTTGGATCATGATGAAGGCCGGGGTCGGCTTGAGCGCGTTGATCTCTCGGAGACTGGCCTTGGTCTTCGCCATGCCGGCCTTCTTCGGATCGGAGCTCAGGTAGCCCAGATCGCACGCAAAGACGAAGTCGAAGCGATCGGGCTGGTGTTTCGGCGCCAGGGAGAAGTCGGCGCGTCCCGACGCGAGGGCCTTGCCAATTGGTACGTAGAACACGTCGGCCCAGTAGCCCCGAGGCGTGGTCACGAATACGAACCGACCGCTCTTCGGTCCAATCGGCAGCTCATACTCACCGGCCGCATTCGTCCGGGCGATGCGGTACCCATCGGAGACGAGCACACCGGACAGAGGTCTGCCGTCGCCGGTAACGCGGCCTTGAATCGTGCCCCGACCGACGGTCGCGAGTAACTCGCGACCGTCGGTCGGGGCACGATTCAAGGCCGCGTTACCGGCGAC
>CAYOGX010000173.1:0-7764 GCA_964403235.1 uncultured Planctomycetales bacterium
CGAAATCAACGGCGATGAGGCGGTTGCTGATGGTGATGTACTCGTAATAACTTATACATTGACGGCTGCGGCAGCATAAGAGGATTTTTATGCCGGAACAATATACCTTAGCGGACGCTCTGGGTTTATTCCTGACTGGCGCAGCCAGTGACGGCGGGGTGCAGGAAGACCCTGATTCAAGCTTTGGGAATTATCGAAGCTCAACTCGCGAGGAGCAAATCGGTTTTCTTCCAAGCCAGTCGATACAGGTCGAGCCCAGTGGCGCCAGCCAGCAGGACGACCAGAGAGGGGATGAGCGTCCCGGTCCACAGCCATGCGGTTCGCAGGGCATGACGGAAGGTTCGCCGAAGCGGCTCGTCTTGGGCCGACCAGACCACCACCGCAAACCCGGCAAAAGCAAATAGCGCCTCGATCCACGCCAGCCATATGGCAAGGACCAGGAGGCCCTGGCGTGTGCTCAAGACGTTCTCCCAAAGGCCGACCGAGTTATCCGCCAGCTTGGCCATGACCCCTCCGAAGATCGACAGACCCATAGGTTCCCCGAAGCGAAGGGCCTCGAAAATGGCGAGCCCCACGAAACCGACAATGAAGGCGAGCAGGCCGGCGAGCACGTGGTCCAGCCACGCTTGCCAAAGCGGCGTGTGCTGATAGCGGCGGGCGGTCCAGCGCGGGGCGAGCCAGATGGTCAAGATCGCTGACGTAACCGGCGCGAAGGCATGACTGCCGGGGGGCCGGTCCTCGTGACCGGCAGCGTCTGCGGCCGGCCGGTCTGTGCTCATGTCTTCCCCAACGCCAGGACCCGGTTCTTCGCTGGCATGCTGAACGGATCCGAGTAGTGGTAGACCTTGCACTTTTCCTGGTCGTCCTGGACGACCGGCGTCGGCTGTTCCAGGACGAAGTCGGCGAAATCCGGCGCGTTGAACGCGATGAACGCCAGGCTCAGACACGCGATCTGCGGATCGTATCGTTTCGTCAGGTCCGGAAACGCGATCGGACCGGTGTCCACCTGGTACATCTTCTTGTCCAGGCTGACGTTCATCGTCTTGGTGGGGCATTCGATCACCGCGCGCAGGCCCGTCTTTCCGTTGGCGATCTCGGTCTGCGTCACGATCGGAATGGCCGCCGCGGTCGCGTCTCGGATCTGCTCCCACGTGGTCAGCTCGGTGACCTTGGGCGCTTCATGAAGCTTCAGGATCTGCTTGCCCCACACGTTTTGGGCCTTGGTCACCTGCCGATAGTTGGGGTTCAGCCACACGCGTCGGCGGAAGACCAACAAATCGTCGCCACCGAAGATCGGCAGGAAATCGTAGTTGTCCTGCTGGAACAGGTCCTTCTTGGCGAACGTGTTTTCGCTCTTGCACGACGCGCACTGGTAGTACACCGTCGGCGTGCCGGCCTTGGGGTCGATGAGGGTGGTGCGGCTCTCGACCCAGAACCGGACCGCGTTGGCCGACGACGGGTTGCAGATGAACGAACGCCCATAGTCCAGACAGCCCATTGGCCTGCTCCTTTTGTCGGGTCCGGAGCCCTTCTTGCCGACGGCGCCTCGGGCATCACTGCCTGAGACCGCCAACGCACCCAACGAACCGGCACCGACCTTGAGTATTTCACGTCGCGTCACTCGCATCCGTCTTGCTCCCGATGGGTTCACGATCACTTCTGACGAACGAGGTAGATGCGGTCGACGTAGACCGCACCGACGGTTTCGGCGTTGCCGGGCGGCGCGACCCAGAAGTACATCCCGGGTTCGAGCGCGTGGACGCCGAGGTCGTAGTCGTGGTACTTGCCATCGGCGGCCTGCTCGAGCGACACCGTCTTGCGAGCGACGTCCCGCCTCGTCCGAGTGTGATACAGGCCGAGCGTGAACGCCGGCCCCCTTTTGGTCCTGACCTTGGCCTCGCAACGCACCACAACATGGCACCGCCACGTCGCCTTGGCCCCCAAAATCTCCGGCAGGACATGCCATTGCGTCGCCCACTCCGGATGCCCCCCGGGCATGCGGGCCGCCCTGCCGTCGGACGCCGTCGCGTCGTCCACGATCTGGACCCACCTGCCTACACCGTGGAGGTCGAACACGTTGTCTTGGATGTCCAACCATCGATCATCGCTCAGGCCCTTGCACGCCGCCGGCGGTGGGGCGGGCGGGCGGAACAGGCCACGCAGGTGCTCCTCGTACGCAGCGAACGGTCGGCCCTCGCGGTAGTTGCCCACGTCGAATTCCCGGGCCGCACGGATGAACGCCTCACATGCCTGGGCCGGGTCCTTGATCGGCAGGCCCGGAGATCCCGTCAGCCGCGACCTGACCTTCATCGACGCGTAACGCAACAGCCACACGTGGTCCAACGGCAACCGCTCGCGGCGGACGCGCCGGGCGAGGACGGGGTCGTGTGCGACGGCCTCAGCGGCCTTGGCGAACAACGCCGACGCCTTGCGGAGATCGTCGGGCGTCAGAAAGGCCGTGCTCGAGTTGAAGCATCGCAGCTTGTCGCCCCACCGCCGGACCGCCTCGTGGACCAAGTCGAGATAGGCCGACAGGTGCGGCGCTGCCGGGCCGTAGTAACCCCTCAGGAACTCCTGGATCAGCGCGTCGGCGTCGCCCGACGGGTCCCACATCAGGTGCGCCAGCACCCACGCGCGGAGCCGAACAAAATCCCCGATGCTGGACCCGTTGTCGCCCTGCTCGAAGACGCTGACGGCCTTGTGCCTGACGAAAAAGCGCAGGTCCGGCGCCAGGCCATGCATGTTCGGATGCGGCAGGAGGTAGTTGCGGAAGTTGGTCACGTAGTTCCAGATGGCCAGATTCGGCGCAATCGCGCTCCAGCCCTTGATGTCGTCGCGGAACGCCGCGTTCGCGTCGCTGTCGAGCGGGTGGGCGAAATCGCATTCGATCGAGCACAGGCGGATGACCACGTTGTGCCTGGGCTTGACCTGCTTCGGCGGCTTGCGGGTGTACTGGTACGCCAGCGTCTGAACGAGGACGTTGGGGAATTCCTTCTCGATGTCAGCCGCCACGGCGTTGACGAATCGGACGAGCGGCCCCGACGGCGACCCCTCCGCCTGCTCGACCGCCTTGCACTTGGCGCATTGACACTGCCCGTGCCAGTCGTTCTGGCTGATATCGATGATCCCCGCGGCTGGGGATTTCCTGATCCAACCGAGTGCCTCCTGGGTGAGCGCCTTGCGCATCTCGTCGTTGGTCAGACAGAGCTGGGTCCCCTGATGGACGCGCTTGCCGTTGATCTGGCTGTACCATTCCGGGTGTTGCTCGAAATGCTTGTCGGGCGGCAGTAATGGGTAGAAGGTGTGGCACCAACCCAAGACCGTGTAATGGCCACCGTGGCTTTCCGGGATTCGCTCGAAGTGGCCGTTGCACTTCAGCCGGGCCGCGAACAACGGGTTCTGTGTGACGTCTCGATAGAACGCCTCGCGGTAGCGCAGCTTCGGTGTGTAGGTCACGTCCAGATCGGGCACGTCGAGCGTCGCTTTGCGGGGCACATGGGTCTCGGTCGACGCCCACCAGCGGACGCCCACGACGTCTTCCAGGAACGTATAGACGGCGTAGAGCGTCCCCCGCGGCCGACCGCCGGCCAGTACCAGCCTACTGCCGACGGTCTTGACGACGATGCCGTCCTGCCCCAGCGCCGACCAATCGACGCCCGGGCACAGACGTTTCGTCCGCGCCGACGGCCCGACGACGATCTGCGCCGCGTCGGCCGGCACGTCCGCCTCGCCGCGGACGCCGAATTGGGCGCCCGTGACCTTCCCAAGATAGTCGCTCAACTCCCGTGCAGCCGTCTTCTCCGGCGCCATCGCGTCGGCGGCGACCACGATCGCGCAGACCGCCTTGCCGTCTTTCGCCAACGGCATGCCGGTGGCCTCTGAACCCATGCTCATCGCCGCAGCGACGATGATGACTGCGCGCTCGAGCTGTCGCATGGTCGTGCCCCTGTAAGAGAACGGGCCAGCCTCGTTTTCGCCAGCCAGACACTGCTGATAGCGAACCAGATACAGGAAAGGGGCTCGGCATGGCAAGCACCAAGCACCCCGCTCGCCGTGGAGTGATCCTGAGCCCAAGAATGCGCCGGCCCCATTTCCTTGGGCCTTCTCACTTCACTCTCGTTTCCTGAGCCGGAACGTGTCCATGGTGATGGCTTGATCCACGGTGCCGTAGGCATTGTCGCCGCCCACGTGGGCGAAGACGTAGATCCGACCGTCGCGCCCCTGCACACTCCGGGGGTAGTAATTCGTCGTGGGTACGTTCAAACGATACCACGACCTGCCCGCGTCTCCCGTCGCGTGGATACCGGTGGTGGCGAGGTGCAGGATCGGGCCCTCGCGCGTCGCCAGCAGTTCCGGATGCCCGCTATGGCGAAACGGGGCCGGCCCGACCTCGCGCGATACCCACGTCTTGCCCCGTTTCTCAAGCACGCCCTGCCAACGGACTTCCCGCGAGTGGGTCTTGGGCTCCAACCTGCGAAAGACGCACAGCAGGTCGCCGTTGGGAAGCTCGGCTGCGTCGTACTCCTCGCCGCCCCAGCCTTGCTGGTGCGCCTTGGGAACCACGTCGATCGGCCCATCCCACGTCTTCCCGCCGTCCCCGGACACCATCAACAGCGGCTCCAGCAGTCGGCAGTATTCGTGCCGCGTCTTGCTGTTGGCCGGGACGCGAGCGAACCCGCCGACCACGATCAACCGACCGTCCTTCAGCACGCGTAGCCGCTTGGGCCAGGCCGAGAAGGTCTTCGGGTCAAGCAGAAGTTCCGGCGCTCCCCACGTCTTCGTCCCGTCCCCGCTCCTCTGTAGGAATCCGGTCTTCGGCAGCTCCGGGTTGAAGGGCAGATAGTGTCCCCACACGCCGCGGACCACCGTGCCGTTGGCCAAGGCCGTCTCACACTGGCCCGTGCACCCGTTCATCGGGCTCTTGAACGGATCGGCGCTGACGCGCTTCCACGTCGCCCCGCCATCGGTCGAGCGAAGGTGCACGTTCCGCAGGTCGAGCCCCGTCATGTCGTAACGGGGACGGCCCTTCGGCGGCCAGGACAGTCTGTGCAGGATGCCCTTCGGCGCGCCCTGTCGGCCCTCGACCGGCCCGGTCGCCTGCGTGAAGCAGACCATCAGGCTGCCGTCCGGCATCAGCCAGCATCCCGTCCAGCAAGTGAACCCGGGCCTCTGGGGCGAGTGATAGATCGTCTTGCGCGAGTGGTCGACCCCCATGAACCGCGCTTTGTTCGAGACCGGTACAGCCGCGTGGCATGCCGCGGCCGCGAACACGACGCCCACAGCAGACCACGACCAATCGCAGCTCGTGCCCATGGCGATCCCTTTCCTTACGCCGGCTTAGGTTGCGAAGCGCCCGCTGTTGTATCCGTCCCCCGCCCTACGCCGGACGCGAAGGGCCCAGACGCCGCTGTGAATTGAGACCATCACCGACAGACGGGTCGTTGTCAAACCATGTCCGCAAACCGGATCTCAGGCGCCGCGAAGAGAGACCGGCTTGATGGGCACATGCAGGGATTGGGTGTCAGGCAAGTCGGCTCGATGGATGCGCGGTAGTCGGTTCGGCTCAGCGTTCTCGGTAGCGTCGCCTTTGCCTCGAGCGGATGTGGACCGCGGTGGTCCAGCCAACCAGCAGAATCATCGAGGCCGTCATGATCGCGGACACCACGCACGGCGCGCCGCCGATCTTCTCAGTGACGCCCGCCACCCGCGTGACCTCAACGGTCACCGAGGCGGTGGCGGTTTGGTTCAGACGGTCGGTAGCGGTCACGCTGTAGGCGGAGGGCAGCGTGGGACTGACTTGGATATTCGACGAAGACTCACCCGTATTCCATCGATATGCGTACGGTGTCAGGCCGCCCGTGGCCGTGGCGGTGAGCACGCTGATCTCGCCCTCGCGGATGGCGCTTGGGGTCGCCTCGACCGCAACGCCAACCGGCGTGGCCACGGTCACCGTCAGGGAGGCCTGCGCCTCCTGGCCGAGGTTGTCGGTGACGGTCACCGTGTACGTCGTCGTCGTGGTGGGATGGACGGTGATGCTGGCCGCCGTCCCCCCGGTATTCCACAGGTAGCTATACGGCCCTATGCCACCCGACGCGCTGGCCGTCAGGACGCTACTGCCACCCGAAGCCACCACGGTGGGATCAGCCTGGACCGCAATCTCGAGCGGCAGAATCACCGCGTAGGTACCCGTCACGCTCGTGGTCTGATCCTCCTGGACGGTGACGAGCTTGTCCGCGGGCGTGGTGTAGCCAGAGACCGAGCCGAACCCCACCGTGTGTTGGCCGGTCGACACGCCACCCGACCAGGACCCCGTCCCCGTAGGACCGCCGTCGACGTAGATCGGCCCGGCAATCGATCCACCGTCCTGGTTGATGGTCTGTACCGACAGCGTGCCGGTGCTCAGCGTTCCCTGATTCACATCGAACGACATCGTCGCGCCGGTCGCGCCGATATTCTGGATCTGCAGTCCCAGCGGCGTACCGGTGTATCCGAGGTTGTTCGGGGTGGTGGCGGCCGTAAACGCGGTGACGTTGCCGGTGCGGAAATAGTCGGCATCGTCGCCCTGGTTCTGATCGAGCTCGAGGTGTTGCGTTCCGCTGGCCTCCTCGACGTCGACCTTGTAGTGACTGGGGTCGGTGTTGTCCGGCTGATTCTCGTCGACGTGCCAGATCAGGATGCCGCGCGACGCGCCGGGCAGGCCGGCATCGAAGCCGGCGCCCTGGCGGTTCTCCACCAGGAAGTATTCGTTCGCCGGCAGATCGCCCTGAAGCTTGTAGACCTGCGTGGTCGTCGCCACCTGCGTCAGCGAATAGCTGCCTCCGGCGGCAATGACCGTCGGTGTGACCCAACCCAACGTGACCTTGCACCATGCGCTCATGTGGGCGGGTGAACTTCCGTAGCTCCCGTTCC
This sequence comes from uncultured Planctomycetales bacterium, assembly GCA_964403235.1. GTDB lineage: Bacteria > Planctomycetota > Phycisphaerae > UBA1845 > JAFGLZ01 > JAFGLZ01. Next base: position 6,910 of record CAYOGX010000173.1, read on the forward strand.
AGCTCCCGCCCGCCATCAGGCAGAAGTCGCCCACACCCTCGCTGTTGTAGGTCGTGTCATACAGGTCGGGCAGGCCGAGGATGTGGCCCATCTCGTGACAGACCACCCCGATCCGAGTGATCCCCCAGGTGCTGGGGACACTGTCCCACCCTCGTCGCGCCGGCACGGTGTGGTACTTCCACAGGTTCACCCCGTCATAGGTGGCGACGGAGGTCATCTGCCACTTGTGCGACCAGATGTAGTCGTCGTCGTTGCCCGAGCACTCCTCACCCGGTCCGGCGTGGACGATCGTCAGGCAATCGACCCACCCGTCGCTGTCGCCGTCCATCGTGCTGAAATCGAACCCCCGCGTTTCGAGCTTGGCCAGGGCCTCGGCGACCATCTCCCTCGGGCGGATGTCGTTGTCGAGTGCGTCGTTGGCGCCGTAATGCACGTATCCGTTGTCGAGGGTCACGGCCTCGACGACGGTCGACTCCGCGGTCAGGGCGTTGTAGGAGACCTCATGGTAGTAGTCCTTGACCGACCCGACGGCCCCGTCGGCCGAGTATCCAACCTGATTGAACAGATCGTCGAATTCCTGCCTCGTGTACGCGACGGCCATGTCGGAGTAATTGACGAGCAGCACGAGGTTGCGCATCATCCCGGTGGTCGGCGCGCGACCCAGGACGCCGACGTCCACGCGTCGCGCAGCGCGGCGGACCTCCGCAACGGCGGCAACACGGTCGGCGTCGGGTTTGGCCAGGCCCAGGGCCGCGGGGTCGGACCGGCCTATGACAGGGTTCCCGCCCGCGGGAGCGCCCCCGGGCTCCAGCGCGTAGACCCGCGATCCGAGCGTCGCGACATAGACCCGGCCGC
>CAYOGX010000174.1:0-7744 GCA_964403235.1 uncultured Planctomycetales bacterium
GCACGTAGTAGTAGATGCCGTGCCCGTCCAACCCCCGTGACGCGATTAGCGCGTCGAAGTCGGTCAGGCAACACAGGTCGACGCAGACCTTGATCCGCGGCTCGAGCGCGGCCAGCCACCACGCCATCGTGCTGCCCATGCTCAGTCCCAGCGTGCCGAGCCGGCCTGCATCCACGTCCTCACGCTCACACACGTAGTCCACCGCGCGGACGCTGTCGTAGACCATCATCCCCCACAGCACCTGTCCGCGCCACAGCATCTCCTTAAACAGCTCGCTCTCGGTTCGCCCCCGCCGCTCGCCGAAGTTCCACGTGTCGATGCATAGGGCGTTCCAGCCGCGATCGGTCAGCGCCTTGGCATACGGCGGGGATTGCAGCGACGGCGTCTCGTCGATCAGTTCGTCCTTGCCGAGCTCGTAGTGACCACCGTGCGAATGGTGGAACAACACGGTCGGGCGCGGTTGCCGCTGGCCCGACGGCCGGGCGAAATACGCGGGCACCGGTTCGATCCCGTTCAGGTCCAGGACAAGGCGCTCGAGCACGTAGTCGTCGTGTTGGATCACGTCGACGGGCGTCGCGCCGACCGGGCGATCGTGGTCCGGCAGATCGCCCAACAGCGCATACAGTTCGCGCCGCCGCGCCTGCGCCTCCGGTGAATCGCCGCAGGGCATCGTCATGTCGAGCCTCCTCAAAGGTCAATCCCCCCACGCCATCCCCTCGTTCCCGTTCCGAATGGCGACTCCTACTTGACCTCGACCAGGCGGATCTCCAACGGCTGCATGCGGAACCGGGTTGCATCGAACCTGGTCTGCGTGCGGAGGTCCACCGCGCCCGCCAGCGGCCAGCCGGATGTGCACTGCACGTCCGTTGGCTTGCGGCGATGGTTGAGCACGTAGAACAGCTTCCGCTCACCCAGCAGCAGGCTGCGGCACTCGACGCCCCATTGGTCGGTCCGAACGAGCCGAGGCGGTTTGGCCCGCTCGACCGCACGGTGGACGTTCTGCCAGACCCGCATGACCGGCACACCCATCGGGCAATGGACCACCTGGCCGCCCGCCTTGCGAAACGCCTCCACCTGCTGCCGGACGTCTTTGGCTAGGCGGCTGCCGAACGGGATGACCAATACCTTGTAGTCCGCAAGCCGGTCCGCGCGGATCCGCTTGTCCGTGATAACCTGGACGTCGAGGTCCTGGAACAGGCACGCCCGATACGCGTCGCTCGTCCGCGTGCCGCCGTAGTAGAGCGCCAGGGGCCCGCGCTGACGCTGGAACGCGTGGATCTCCGTGCCCAGCCGGACGAAATCGAGCGCCGACCGACCGAGCGCCTCGACGCCGTTCGCGTGCCAGTAGATGCTGACGTCGTCGACGCGGTCGTACACCCAGCAGGCCGACATGTCCCGCCCGTGCAGCGCCAACCCCCACAGGGCCGCACGGAAGTAGTTCGACGGGGCCGCGTAGACCCCGCCGCTAATGTGGTACTCGCCGTCCATGATCGGCTGGTCCGGTTGGCCCGACCGATGGAAATCGTGCCGCAGGAAGGGCCAGGCGAAGTCGGCCGCCAGCCGACCGGTCCAATCGGGCCACGACGGCATCGCGTCCATCCCGTTGGCCGTCAGCACCTCGCCGACGGCCTCGCGATCGACGCTCAGCACGTCTACCGTGTCGATGGCCTTGATGTGTACCGGGTGCGTCTTGTCGTGTTGGTGCAGCTCGCCGATGTACCAGCGCAAAAACTCGGTGACGGTCTCGGTGCCCATCTGGCTGAGCGCCTGCCACTCGTTCAGCTTCGGATGCCGCTTGCGATACTCGGCCCACTGCGCAGCCGGGAAATCGGGGATCAGCCGATACCACGCCTCGTTGATCAGGTCGTAGCTGATCAGGGCCGGGTGCTCGCGAACCTGCGGGATCAGCACCGACAGGTGCTTGGCGATCACCTCGCGGACGTGCGGGTCGGTGATCGTCCACGGCATGAAGCCGTTGGTCTTCTGCCGCCAGCCGGTCGCGTCCGTGCCGGGCCACTTCTTGCGGGCCCACCCGGGGAAATAGTGCGGCGAGACCAACAGGTCGCAGACGATGTTGTGCTTGGCGGCCGCGTCCATGACCGCCAGGATCCCTTTGGCGCCGTCCGGGTTGATCTTCCCTTCGGTCGGCAGCGTCGAGCGCGGTCCGATCTCGATGCTCAGGGCCGTGTAGCCCATGCGCGAGAGCTGTTTGAAGTAGCCCGGCCCGAACCACCCGCACACGCCCGCCAACACCACCGGCCGATCGCCGCTGTGGAACGTGCCCTCGCGACACCGCAGGTTCTTCAGCTCGACGCTCGGCATGCGCAGGACCCGGTCGGGGTCCTCGATCATCGCGGCCAGCTCCCGCTTCGTCCGCTTCGCGCAGTTCAGCAAGAACCGGGCCGTCCGCTTCGCCACGAACGGGTCGTTCCGGTGCAGCATCGAGAACGCCTCTTTGCTGTAGCGCCCCAGCACCGTCCGCGACACCGTCGGGTAGCGGACGTCGAGGCCCTTGTCCCTGGCCTGGGCCAGCAGCGGGTCAACCTGCTCGATCATCGCCGCTAGCGGCTTGAGCATCTTGGTCAGGTCCTGCTTGGTGAAGGTGGGGTTGGTCGGGCCCACGCCCTTGGGATAGACCGCCTCGAGCTTGCTGAAACACATGCGGACGGGGGCCTCTTCGTGCTCGCCGGCCGACTCGCGCGTCAGGAAGGCGATCAGGTCGAGCCCCTGGATCCGCTCGCCGCCGACGCCCATCGGCACGGTCTTGTCGAGCGGCAACTCGATGTCGCACCACCGACACGGGCGGAGCCCTTCGATCGGGACACGGCTGCTGACCCGCCGTCGGGCCCGGTCGCCCAGGACCACCCACAGATAGGTCGCGTCCGTCCAGACGCGGAACCGTAGCGCCTTGGGCAGCGGCAGCCTCAGCCCCCGGCGCTGGACGCCGTGGACCCTCTGGCCGGCCTTGCCGGGCTCGATCCGCAGCTCGATCATGGGCCGGCCCGGCTCGAACGCGCCCCAATACAGCAGTTGGATCGTCGTCCGCCCGATCGGCCGCCAGTGGTCGAAGATGTCAACGGTGATCGGGTCGATCAGGTAGGCGTTCAGATGGGCATCGGCGCCGCCTTCGGTCGGGGACGTCGCCCCGGCCGCTTGTGCGCCGGGACACGTAGGCGCGATTGCCGCTACCCACATCGGCACGACGAACGCTGCACGTCTCACGGCATGACCTCCTTGGGCACGAACCGGTACCCTCAGGCCTACTGAACCCGGCCCCTTTTATCGCGTGCCCACGTTCCGAACAAGAAGGCACCGGAAAAACGTACAGGTCTTGCGCGACGCGTTTGGGCCCCGCGGGGTGCGTCGGGGACTGGACCCATCGGGTCCCGCTAGATGGTCACGCCTCCTCACGGGCCGGGGCCCTTCCCTTGCCAGTGGCGTAAGAAGCCTACGGAAAAGCGGGGGCAGGTGTGCGTCTCAGCCGAGCCATCGCTCGGGGCAGGGAAAAAAAGTAACCGGACGGCCAAGCGACTTTGTCGCCCGGCCGTCCGGGTTCGATCTCAAGACCTGCGAATGGGGTGGCGTCCCGACCGTATTCAACCGCGGCCGGTCCCGCCGGACCTTACCGCCCCCAAGGTGGCGGCGGCTTGGCGAAGCGCTCGGTGGCGCTGAATCCGCGTTGCGCGTAGATGAGCATCTCCATGTAGGACTGGATGGCGTTGATCTCCTCGAACGCCCGTCGTTCCCTGCCGTTGAGTCGCCACTGCGGGGGGTCAGACCGCTTGTTGTTCCCCAGCACAAACGTGGGCCAAGGATCGCGCTGGAGCTCGGCGTGGCCGTCGTAGCAGGCAACGGCACCGCGCTTCCAGATGAAGGGATCGTAGTAGTTGTGCCGCGTGTCGATGTCCCAGTCGTGGAACCGGCTGACGGTCGGCCGCCCGTGATACATCCCGATGATGCCGTGCTCCCCGAACATGCAGTCGTTGCAGTTGTAGCCCTCGCCATCCTCGCCGAGGAAGCCCGCCGTCGCGACGAACCGGTCCCACTGCTCGTCGAGGATCAGTGGGCAGGCGGCCGGATTGTGGACCATGGCCACCTTCATGATGGGACCGTCAACGTCCCCCCATTCACTGCCGCCTTGCCCTTGGTTGAACCGCTCGATCCACAGCGTCCAATAGCGCGCCCAGATCCCTCGGGTGTAGTTGAATACGTTGTGCGTCTTGTCCGGATGATCGATCCGCTCGAACTCCGGGCATCTGTAGAGCTTCGGGAAGCGCGCGTACAGAAACAGCGTCCCGCTCCGCGGGACGTCGACCCATTCGGCCCAGTCTTCCTCCGGCTTGCGCGCGATCTCGACGATGTCATCACCGCTGGCCAGCCAGTTCTCATTGGGATCGGGGCCGTCGTTGTCGCTTGGAGACTGCATGATGAACGGGAACCCCTCGTCGTAGTCCTCCGCATACATCAAGAACGAATTGATGTACTGCTTGATCCGGCTGAGACACTCGGAGGTCCGCGCCTGTTCGCGGGCCCTGGCCAGAGAGGGCAATAGGATGGAAATCAACAACGCGATGATAGCCACCACCACCAACAGCTCGATCAGCGTGAACCCCCTGGTCCCGCTGCGTCTTCGTGTACCCGTCGCCATGACACTAGCTCCTTCACAAACTGCCAAGTTCGACACGTGCCCCGCGGCCCTTGGCTCCCTGGGGCCGCACACACCTGGTTCGCAAGGCCTCCCCCCGCCCGTTACCAGCCGCTAACCTCGACAAGGCCTCGCGGTCCCGGGGGCCGAACTGATGTCCGATTTGCCCTACGCTACACCATGGAATTCTATACGGAACGACGCACGCCGAAAACCCCCCAACTCAACAAAATCTTACCGACCTCACGCCTTTTGCCAAGCCCCGTCGGGAAATCGGGCATATTGGGTGCGTAGAATCCTCAGCGGTCTCTATGGGCCGAACGGGCTTCTCGAGCTTGCCGGGCCTGCCCCCAGCCCCTCCGGAGGGGCCGACCCCCGTATCCGACCCCCGCGACCGGGGGGACGCGTCCCTCTCCCTAGGCTCCTGGGGCTGGTGCATGGCGTCGCCCCCGTCCGACAATTTTTGACGTTTTTCGGCTTGGCCGGGCCCGGCGCTTCTGCTAGAATGAGGAAGGAGGAGTTGGGTAAGCGTTGCTTGAACGCTTGCTCGACGCCATGTTTCGCCCGTCGAATCTTTAGTGACATGTCATGGGGAACCTATGAAGGGAGGAGTGTGCGATGAGAAAGAAGTACGTACTATCGGTAGCGCTTGTCCTGGCGGTCTTCTGGATCATTCCCGTGGATGCGTTCGGGGACATCTGGGACAACTTCAGCGACGGGGAGTTCTCGCGATTCCCCAGCCAGTACACGCCTCCGTGGTGGTTTGGCGGCGACGACCCCAACTACGACCCGCGCAACAATCCGAACTACGATCCGAACTGGTGGGATCCCAACAACCCAGACTGGCGCATTAATAATGTGACCGGGGCCGATTTCGTTGCGGACGCCAACAGCGGCCTGTTGCGGCTGTATGTCCAGGGCGTTCCCACGATGCCGTTCGGTTACATTGGTGCTGAATGCGACGATGGTAACTCCACTGCGGGTGTCAGCACGACCTATTTCGACTGCTCCGATTCGCACTATGTCCGGGCGCTCATGTACAACAATTTGCCGCTCGAAGGGATGGGCGGGATGATGTTCCATTTCGACCTCAATACCTGGAATACCATGTCGTTTGAGTATGAGCCGTACGACGGCGCCATGGGGGTCTTTGCGTACCCCGGGGGTGTAGACAAAGACGGCCCGCAGCAACATTACTTCTGGTGCGTCGTGGAAGCGGAATACATTGGCGATGCGAACTACTACGACCCCAACCGCCCCACGGACGCCAACTATGTCGTCGACCCCAACTACTACAACGACAACTACCACCCGGACCACCCGGATCCGAACGGGCTCGTTCTCCTGGCACAGGTCGATGTCAATGGCGTGAACCAGCACCCGGGCGGCATCATGGACGCGAACGACCCGAACTGCCACTGGTTCCGATGCACTTTCTGGGACGAGGAGGGGCAGTTTAACGGCAAATTTCGGTGGAATGTCTGTATCGTGGACCCCGAGTTCAACGGCAAGTATTACCCGGCGGGCACGCCCGCGTTCTCTTCGTACGGTGGCGGCGACACCGGGACCATGAACCCGGGCGGGCTTCTGCTATCGGACTTCGGCTTTGGCGAAGTGGAGGCCAAGTGGGGCTGCTACAAGCAGGAGCTCTGGCAGACCTGTGCCCTGACCATCAAGATGAAGGACTGCCTGAGCCTCTCCGTTTCGCCCGACCTGCTCGACGACCCGAACGACGACCCCAATGACCTCGGCAAGCTGAGGCGGTACCCCCCGGACTCGCCGATCATGCTTCACGCGGTCGTGCCAGTGGGCAACAAGGTCTTCAAGAAGTGGACCATCAAGGGCCCGAACGACGCGAGCGACCCGGCCTACCAGATCGTCAATGACACGAACCAGGTCCTGTACTTGACGATGGACGGGGACTATCTGGTCAAGGCCACGTGCAAGTGTGGTGGGGGCGGGATCGAGCCGTTCGCCGTGGCGGTGCTGGTCTTGCTCGGATTGGGTCTGATCATTCGCCGGCTGAGGTAGCAGCGGCGCTTCGGGTCGGCCGGAAGACCGCCGGCACGGTGATGATTCAGGAGTCGCCTGAGAAGACGCAACGGCGGCCGACTGTGCGTCGGCCGCCGTTTTCTTATGCGCCGCCGTCTCGGCGACTCGCGCCCGCCCAGGTGTGCTTGCGTTGGCGGGACGGACCGCGCGGCGGCCGGTTGCCCACCGGCTGGAGAGCCAGGGGCTTTTTGGGCTTTGTGTTTTTCGTGGGTCCGTTGTACCATGGAGTGCGTGGGCCGATCGGGGCAGGCGGGAGGTGGATGCCTTTGTAGCCCATTCGCTCCGTCCATCCTGACGCGTCGGCCGCGTGGTCGTCTGTCAGGTCACGCATGTCTGGTGGGGGGAAGGAGGACGTCATGAAGACGAATTGCGTGTCGGCGGCGGGTGTCGTTCTGGCGGTTTGTTTGTTCGTCCCGTCGATGGTGTGGGCGGACGTCTCGGATAACTTCAACGACGGGTCATTCTCGCGGTTCACCAGCGGCAAGCCTGACTGGTATTTCGGAGGCGATGACCCCAACTACGACCCTAGGCTCCCGGGCTATGATCCGAACCTGTGGGAGCCTAACAACCCGGACTGGACGATCAATCCCTTCCTCGGGGAGAGCTTCGACGCGGACGCCAACGGCACCGCGTTGCGGTTGTACGTTATGGGCGTCATGGGGTATGGCTTCATTGGCGCCGAGTGCAGCGACTATGACGACGACGCCAACACCAGCACGACCTATTTCGACAGCGCCGGCCCGCACTACATCGTGTCCTACGTGATCGTTGTCCAGCCCGGGACGGGGATGACGGGCGTGTGGATGCACTTCAACCAGACGACGGCCGGGACGGCGGTGATTGACATCGAAGGCAAGATCGCGTTGTGGGTTCGAGGCAACCCCCGAGGCGCCAGGCCCGCCGAGGCCGAGGCCGCGCTGAAGAAGCTCATCGAAGCCGGCGGCGGCGCTGTCGCCCAAACGTGGGAGCCGGTGAAGTGCCCCAGGCCCAAGTCGGAAGAGACCCCGCGGGACAAAGAGAGCCCGAAGGACAACAAGAAGACGGACA
>CAYOGX010000175.1:0-2937 GCA_964403235.1 uncultured Planctomycetales bacterium
TCCCCGGCATCGGCTTCGGCGAGCCCGGAGACCGATACGTCCGCGCCGCCCTGACCGTCGAGGCCGATCGAATCGCCGAGGCCGTCAAACGCCTCGCCGCCATCGACTGGTAAGATCAACGCACGCTCATCGGTCCAACCACTCGAGCAAGATCAGGAGGACCCAGGCGACCCCGCCGTAGTAGTTGGTCTGATCGGCCTGGAGTCGACGCTGTAGCTCATCCCCGAACCCGCCCTTGAGCACCTCACCGGCGTGTCGGCTTGCCAGCGCGTCCGCCAAGCGCTGCCGCAGCGTCGGGTCCTGCCTCAACCAGACGCTGACCGGCAGACCGAAGCCCTTCTTTTGCTTGGCCAGGATCTCGTCCGGCAGGAACCCCCGCATCGCGCGCTTGTAGAACGCCCGCAGCTTATACCCGCGCAGGTGCCACGCGGCCGGGATGCTGCCCGCAAAGGCGACCAGCTCCGGGTCCAACATCGGGTAGACCACGCGCACCCCGGCACGGGCCGACATCTCGGTAACCTTGCGGAGATCATTGTCGGCCACCACCAGGGCCAACTCATGACACAGGATGCGGTTCAGCTCGCTGCATTGGCCGGCCTGCTCGTAGTGTCCGCGCCGGACGGCCATCGGATGGGCGGGGTCTACGGTGGCCAGGAACTCGTCCCGGAACACCTCGTCCGGCGGGACGGCCTCCAGGAACCCATAGCCGGTGATCCGGTCCGGGTTGGGGACGTTGGCCCGGCGGATATAGCTGCGGGCCTTGCGGATCGGGCCGATTCGCTCGCCCCACGGCCAACCGGACACCACCGGCTCGATCAGCCCGCGTCGCAACCATCGCGGCACCACGTGGTAGATCTGGAAGTAGCGGTCCCACAGGTAGTGCGGGTTGCCGGCGAAGATCTCGTCGCCACCGTCGCCGGCGTACAGCGTGTCGACGCCGGCATCGGCCGCCAGCTTGGCGCAGTAGTAGACGGGCACGGCTGACGAGTTGCCGAACGGCTCGTCATACTGGTCCAGGAGCGCATCGATAACGGCGGCCGTGTCGCCTGCGGTCACGGTGGCGGTGTGGTGCTCAGCGCCAAAATGGCCGGCCGCCAGCCGGGCGTAGTCCATCTCGTCGAATCGCGACTCGGCGAACCCGATGGAGAACGCCCGCACCGGATCATCGGACCCGCCGGCCAACATCCCGAGAACGGTGCTGCTGTCCAGCCCGCCCGACAGGAATGCACCCATCTCGGCGTCGGGCGGATCGGCATCGCGGCGCCGCGCCGTCGCCTGGGCGATGATCCGGCGCAACTGGTCACCCAGCGCCGCCCGCGACCCGGTGGCATCCTCGGGAAAGCTCAACCGGCAGTAGGGCCGGACCGACGCGGCCCCGTCGAGTACGAGCACGTGCCGCGGCGGCAGTTTCCGGACAGCACGGTACACCGTCGACGGCGCGGGGATCACACTCATGGCCACGTAGTCATAGATGGCCTGCGGATCGATGCCGTCGTCGACGTTCGGGCAGGCCAGGATCATCCGCGCGTCCGACGCGACGATCAGCCGATCGGCGTCTTCGTACCAGCGTAGGGGTAGGATGCTGAATCGATCGGTCGCCGCCAGCAGGCGACCGGCGGCGGCGTCCCACTGGATCAGGGCGAATTGTCCATTGGCCCGCGCCAACCCCTCGGGGCCAAATCGCTCGATCAGCGCAGCCAACAGGCGTGCATCGTTGGGCGGGCCGTTCGCGTCATCCGACTCGGTCAGGCGCTGCAATTCACCGCGGTTGTACAGCTCGCCCCATGCGCATGTGCACCGGTCACCATCGCGATGCTGCACCGTGGCGAACACGCCGCCCCGACTGGCACCGATGACGGCCCGACCCAGACGGGATCGTGATAATGCGAAGGTGTTCAGCGGATCGCCGTGCTCGACGAGGGGCAGCTCGTCGGCCAGTCGTCCACGCTTGTCGATCCACGCGAAGAGCACGCCCACTCGCCTCCATGCCAGCGTCCCCGGCCCACGCCATTGTAGATGCCCGTCCGACGTGTTGACAACCGAACGGACCATTAGGTACGTGTTGGATCTGAACGTGGTGTCCGCGAACGACACCTTGCCGGCGAATCGCTGGATGGACTGTCCGCCGTGAAGATCCTCAGCACGACCCTCTGCTACCCCACGCCCGCGAACCCCAGCCAGGGCGTGTTCGTCCGCCGGAGGCTGGAGGCGATCGCGCGTCTGGCGGACGTCCGCGTGGTCTGCCCCGTGCCTTATTTTCCGGGCTGGTCCGACCGGCATCCCGACGACGTACCCGACGCCCTGCCCCCTGTCGAATACGCACGCATGTTTTATCTGCCCGGCGTGCTCAAGACCTTCGACGCGACGTTCTTGTCCCTGGCGCTCCGCCACCGGCTGCGGGCGTTGCGGCGGACGTTCCGGTTCGACCTGCTCGACGCGCACTTCGTCTGGCCCGACGGTGTCGGTGCGGCCGCGGTGGCTTGGAAGCTCGGGGTGCCCATCGTGGTGACCGTCCGCGGCAAGATTGTCTCGCAGGCCCGCCATGTCTTACGTCGCCGACGAATCCTCGCGATGCTTCGCAGCGTCGACGGGCGTGTCGCCGTCTCGAACGCCATGAGCCAACGCGTGCACGACCTGGCCGGGGCCGACCTCGATCTCCGCGTCATCCCCAACGGCGTCGACACGGACGTGTTCCAACCCGCCGATGCCGCTATCGCCAGGCAGGCCCTGGGGTTGGATCCCGAGCCGCGGTACATCGTCAGTGTCGGGCAGGTCCGCGAGATCAAGGGATTCGATCGGCTCATCGAGGTCCTACCCGAGGTCCGTCGCCGTGCCGGCGACGTGCGGCTGGTGCTCGTGGGCCCGGCGATCGGCGAGACCGGCTATGAGCGCAGGGTGCATCGGCTGATCGAGCGGCACGACCTACACGAGGTCGTC
>CAYOGX010000175.1:2947-7743 GCA_964403235.1 uncultured Planctomycetales bacterium
ACGGGTCGGCGTTCTCGACCAGCACGAGGCGAATCGGCCCGAAGAACCCGCGCGCCGTGGCCGAGTTCCTCGCCGCCGCCGACGTATTCGCGCTGGCCACGCGAAGCGAAGGATGGTGCAATGCCATCCACGAGGCCCTATCCGTCGGCACCCCCGTCGTCACGACCGACGTGGGCGGCAATCGCGAGCTGGTCACGTCGGACCGGCTGGGACTGCTCGTGCCGTTCGGTGAGCCCGCGGCATTGGCCAACGCGCTGGTGCGAGCGTTGGAACGAACCTGGGACCGAGCGGCCATTTCGGTCGTCGGGCAGCAGCGATCCTGGGATCAGGCCGCGGCCGAAACCGTCGACTACTTCGACCAGATCCTGTCGCGCCAGCCGAAATCGGAACGGACCGCCCCGTGAACGCGTCACTCGTCAGACACGTCCTGCTGCCGCTGCACGAATCGCTGGTCGGGCGAGCGACGTTCGACCGACTCCGCGAGCTGGAGCGCTCGCAGTGGTGGTCGCCTGAGCGGCTCCGCGAGCTCCAGGTCCGCAAGCTCCGCCGCCTGCTGACGCATGCCTGGCAGCACTGCCCGTTCTACCGACGACGCCTGGCCGAGTCCGGGTTCAGACCGCAGGCCGTCAGCGACGTGGACTACCTTCGCCGCCTACCCCTGCTGACCAAAGAGCAGATCCGGCAGCACCGCCAGGCCATGCGTTGGGCGAACGTGCCCGGCGGCCTGCACCGGTACACCACCGGCGGCAGCACGGGCGAACCGTTGGTCTTCGACTACGACCTGGGCCGGCAGGCCTACGACCAGGCCGCTCGCATGCGATCGCACCGGTGGTTCGGCGCGGACGTCGGCGACAAAGAGGTCTACCTGTGGGGCTCGCCCGTCGAGCTCAGCCAACAAGACCGCATCAAGATCGCCCGCGACCGCCTGACGAATCAACTGCTGCTCAGCGCGTTCCAGATGTCGCCCGAGCGAATGGACGACTACCTCGACCGCATCGAGCGCTACGACCCGGTCAGCCTGTTCGGCTATCCCAGCAGCATCGCGCTGCTGTGCCGGCACGCACGCCATCGAGGACGAACGCTGCGACCGCGCCGCCTCCGCGTCGTGTTCACCACGGGCGAACGGCTCTACGACCACCAGCGCGAACAGATCGAGACGTACTTCGGCCTGCCCGTGGCCGACGGCTACGGCAGCCGCGAGGGCGGCTTCATCGCCCACGAGTGTCCCGCCGGGTCGATGCACGTCACCAGCGAGAACGTCATCGTCGAGATCATCGACGACGCCGGCCAACCCGTCCCCGTCGGCCAGCCGGGCCAGATCGTCGTGACCCACCTGGACGCCTACGGCCTGCCCTTCATCCGCTACGGCACCGGCGACACGGGCCGATTGGCCCAGGGCAACTGCCCCTGCGGTCGAGGCCTGGAGCGCATGCACGTCGTCGAGGGCCGACAGACCGACTTCGTCATCGCCGCCGACGGCACGGTCAAGCACGCCCTGTCGCTGATCTACGTCCTCCGCGACATCGAGGCCGTCCGCCAGTTCCAGATCATCCAAGCGGCCAACCGAGACCTGGACGTCCACGTTGTCACCGACGGCCCTTTGACCCCCACCGACCGCAACCGAATCGACCAAGGCCTGCGCACCCAACTGGGCCCGGGCCCCGCCATCCGCCTCCACCCCACCGACCACATCGAGCCCGCCCCCAGCGGCAAACACCACTACGTGATTTCCCGCGCCCCGCTGCCGAACGCCGCCGCCGGTGACTGAAAGGGCTCTGTCCCTCGGCCTCCTCGGGGTCCCGCTTCACTTTGCCCGGTCGCAGCAACCTGGCACAATATGTCAATCCCGCGTACAATCTCCGCGCGATTGACCCTCCCCCTGTATGAACTGACGCCCGCTCGAAAGGTGCGAGGATGGCCAAGAAAGCAAAGAAAACGAGCAGGGCCGCCAAGAAGAGGGCTCCAGCCAAGGCCAAGCGCAAGCCGAAGCCTACTCGTCATAGGGGTCTCTACAGCGAGTACCTGGACGCCAAGTTCAGCGCCGAGCAACTAACCAAGGAACGAAAGAAGCAACTGGCACGCATCGTTGCCATCCGAAGGCGAGACGTGTTTGTGTACGCCGCAGATCCTCGCAAGCACCATCCCCCTCATGCCGACACCCGAATCATCTACGAAGACCTTGTGCCCATCAACGACCAGCTCTCCGTTCTCGCCAAGAGAAGCGTCGACGTCATACTGGAAACCCCCGGGGGGCTTGCCGAATACGGAGAGGACATCGTCAAGCTCCTCCGCACGAAATTCAGCCGCGTCGGCTTCATCGTCCCTGGGCGAGCCATGAGTGCTGGAACGATCATGGTCATGTCAGGAGACGAAATCCTCATGGAGCCGGCCTCATCGCTTGGGCCGATCGACCCCCAGATCACTTGGCAGGGAAAGGTCTTCTCCGCCCATGCGTTCCTCGAGGGCTTCCAGAAGATCAAGGGTGAGGTGGACAAGACCAACAAGCTCAACCGAGCCTATATTCCCATGCTTCAGAGCATCTCACCGGGCGAGATCCAGGCCTGTGAAAACGCACAGAGGTTCTCAAGATCACTCGTGTCAAGGTGGCTCCAACGCTACAAGTTCAGCCGTTGGAGGACCCACTCGCAGACCGGTGCCCCAGTGACCGATGAAGAGAAGAAAGCACGGGCAGAAGAAATCGCCGACAAGCTCAGCGATCACAGTCGCTGGCTTACCCACGGACGCTCGGTCAAAATCGAACACCTCCGGGAGATGGGGCTGCGGATAGTCGACTACTCCAAACGGAAGGAGCTTTGCGACGCGATCCGAAGGTATCACATCCTCCTGCAGATGACCTTCGCAGGGTCCGTCTACAAGCTGTTCGAGACCCCGACGTCACAGATCATGCGGCACCTCATTGTGAGCCAGCCCCAACAACGGGTTCCCAGCGCGGGGGCCCCTAACACTTGTGAAATCGAGATCGAATGTCCCGAATGCCACACAAAAACAAAACTTCAGGCCAACCTCGGCTCAGAACATCCTATAAGGGCGGGACTTAAGCGCTTCCCAAGGGACAACCGGTTCCGCTGCCCGACCTGCGGGGCTGAACAACCTCTCGACGAATTGCGCCGGGATATAGAAGGCCAGAGCAAACTGCCGATCGTATAATGTATAATGACGGTGACCACCTTATCTGTAACGAGGAATGCGTAATGACGGACCAACCTCAGGCCGAGTACCATCTCGTCTTCAAGAAGCTCGCCGAGTTCGAGGATGCTGACGAGGCCACGGAGGCCCGCGCGCTTGCAGAGGAGGCAGAGGAGATCCGCCAGCTACGGGCCATCATCGCTGAGGCCACGGAACCGGATTGCGTTGAGTTCGCCACCACGTAGCGACCAGCTTGTCGACCCACCTCACATTCGACCTAACAGCATTCCTGCAACGCCGGCAGACGCCAACCCCGTTCCCGGGGGGAGCAGGCCTTTCTGGCCGAGACCTCGGCTAGAGGAATGGACGAGCGGGTTCCCGCACGGTCGCCACACGCCAGTCTCCGACACATCGGAAGGAGCCCGGGCCGCCAGCGACCACGTGCTGCCAGAGGTTCAAACCTACAGGGATCACCACCCATCTTGACAACGGTGGTACCGTCGAGAACTCAGGCCATCGTCCGCAAGTCAAGTAGGTCGGGTTCCATCCGTGGCCGGGCCTGTCCCGTCGACGAAGAAATCGGCATAGTATTCCCTGCGTTGGATGGCCCCAGCGCCCGCCATCCGAATCCACCCCACCGACCACATCGAACCCGCCCCCAGCGGTAAACACCACTACGTCATCTCCCACGCCCCGCTGCCGAACACCACCACCGGTGACTGAAGGGGCTCTGAGGCCCTGGACGGGTTGTCGCCCGCTTGCGGTCATCCCCGACTTGTGGCATACTTTATTGGTTGGCCCCTGGAGGGAGGTCGGCGTCAAGTCACGTCTCAGGCACATCGGACCACGGGGGCGGGAGGCGAGCCATGAACCTGCGAGCGAGCTTGGTTTTGGTGGTGGCGGTCCTGCTCATGGGGACCCAGGCACCGGCGCTGGCCCAAGCGTGCTTTACGTGGGTGCTCAGGAGCAGCAGCGATCCCAACGACCCCAACCGCCCGTCGCCACGCTATTACCACGCGATGGCGTACGACAGCGCCCGCGGCGTGACGGTCCTGTTCGGGGGCGCCGGGAGCTCTTACGACGACACGTGGGAATGGGACGGGACGAGCTGGACGCCCAGGAGCAGCGACCCCAACCGCCCCTCGGCACGCTATCTCCACGCGATGGCGTACGACAGCACCCGCGGCGTGACCGTCCTGTTCGGCGGGTGGGACGGGAACTATGACGGCGAGACCTGGGAATGGGACAGCACGAGCTGGACGCTCCGGAGCAGCAGCGACCCCAACCGCCCGTCGCCACGCTATTGGCATGCGATGGCGTACGACAGCGCCCGCGGCGTGACGGTCCTGTTCGGCGGGTGGGACGGGAGCTCTTACGACGACACGTGGGAATGGGACGGCACGAGCTGGACTCTCCGGAGCAGCAGCGACCCCAACCGCCCGTCGCCACGGTGGAACCACGCGATGGCGTACGACAGCGCCCGCGGCGTGACGGTCCTGTTCGGCGGGTACGACGGGAGCGATGACGGCGAGACGTGGGAATGGGACGGGACGAGCTGGACGCGCAGGAGCAGTAGCGGCCCGTCGCCACGCCGTGCCCACGCGATGGCGTACGACAGCGCCCGCGGCGTGACGGTCCTGTTCGGCGGG
>CAYOGX010000176.1:0-7725 GCA_964403235.1 uncultured Planctomycetales bacterium
GGGGCAACACGGCCCCGATCAAAACGCGGCTCGACTTGGTTCCGGAGTGGCCATTAACTGAGCGTCGCGTACGACGGACCATGTGGGGTTTACCAGGCGATTGGGACGTCAGGATCAGGCAGGGCGAACCGGACAGGTCGATCATGACCGGCAAGATGGCGTTGATCTCGGATATCCACTCGAACGTCGAGGCCCTGACGGCGGTCCTTCGTGACATCGACCGTCGAGGCATCGGTCGGATCGTGTGTCTGGGCGATGTGATCGGGTACGGGGCGAACCCGCGCGAGTGTGTGGACCTTGTGGCCGGCCGGTGTGAGGCGTGCCTGTGCGGCAACCACGACCAGGCGGTGTTCTTCGAGCCGTTCAACTTCAACATCGGGGCCGAGCGGGCGTGCTATTGGACACGGCGGCTGCTGGAGGAGGAGCCGGACCAGGAGAAGCGCAACCGGCGCTGGGACTTCATCGGGCACCTGCCCGTGAGGTTGGAGATTGACGGGATGCTGTTTGTCCACGGTTCGCCCCGCAAGCCGGTAAACGAATACCTGTTCAGCGAGGACGTCTACACGAGTCCGAGCAAGATCATCGAGAACTTCCGCCGTATGGAAGATCAGGACGCCTGCTTCGTGGGCCACACGCACGTGCCCGGTGTGTTCCTGGACGATCCGTACTTCGACCCGCCCGACGAGTTGCCCGAGCCGGGGCGGTATCCGCTGGGGGAGGAGAAGGCGATCATCAACATCGGCAGCGTGGGCCAGCCTCGCGATCGCGACCCCCGGGCGGCCTACGCGATCATCAACGGCGACAACGAGGTCGAGTTCCTCCGCGTGGAGTATGACGTGGAATCGGCCATGCGCAAGATCCTGGCCGTCGCCGAGCTGGACGATTTCCTTGGCAGTCGGCTGTCGGAAGGACGGTAGCGATCGATGGAACCCCGGCGGTTGATCACGGCGCTTGCGGCCTCCATGCTGGTGTTTTTCGTCTGGGTCGCGATTGCCCCGCGAATCATGCCGCCGCCGCCGAGTCCGGTCCCGGCGGCGACGCAGCCGGCAGATCAGGCGGCATCCGGGATGGCCGCGGCTTCCCGCCCGACAAGCCAGTCCGTGGCGGTGGCCTCGCGGACGCCCCCGCGCGTGGGGGCCCCGCCCTCGCCAGCCACGCCGATCCCCGCGGCGCCGGGCCGGGCAGCCGGCACACACCGCCTTCGAGTCGACCAGGCTTCCCCTCGGCGGGTCCAGCTCGGCAGCGACGACCCCGAGGACGCGTCCAACGCGTTCAAGCTGATGGTCATGCTAAACAGCCGGGGGGCGTCGGTCGAGGAGGTCGATTTGACGCCGTTGCTGGCGCGATACCGCAACTACCCCAAGGGCGATCCGCGGGCCGACCTCGATAAAGACGTGGATCCGTTTGACTCGTATGACCTGCTCCGCCCGCTGAAGGACGACAAGAGCGGCGCCACGCATCACTCGTTCGCCACGGAAGAGATCAACATCCTGTTCGCGGGCGGCTCGGCGCCCGCCACCGCCACCGCCGGGGACCAGCCACAAGGGGCAGAGGACAAGGGCGATTGGCACGCCGTGAACCTGGCCGATAAGCACTGGTCCATCCAGCGCCGTTACGAGGACGAGCGCGAAAAGGCCGTCTGTACCATCGACATCGAGGCCGACGGCCGGAAACTGCTTCGCGTCGTCAAGACCTACACCATCGCCACGGCCGGATACGACGTCTGCATGGACCTTCACGTCGAGAGCCTCGACGGCCGGCCGCATCGCGTCATCCTGACCCAGCGGGGACCCCTCAACGTCCACAAGCAGGACATGCGGGGCGACTCGCGCAAGGTCTACTACGCCATCGCCACAGGTGAGCTGATCGAGACCGGCATCACCGAACGCAAGGAAACCGTCTCCGAGAAGAAGGACGAGCAAGGGAACACGGTCAAGCTCGAGCTCCAACCGGTCCCGCTGCCCGGGCCCGACGTCGAGGGGAAGTTCCTGTGGGCAGCCCTGGGCAACCAGTACTTCGCCACGATCGTCACGCCCACAGACGCCGAGGGGAAGGCGGACAGCACCGCGATCGAGGCCGCCCAGGTCGTCCACCTGACCGACAACACCGGGGCCGACGAAAACGGCGACCTGACCTTCCGACTCATCTCCCGTGCGGTCGAGGTCAAGCCGGGCAAACCGCTCGATCTGCACTTCGACATGTACCTAGGGCCGAAGGAACAGACGTTGTTCATGGACGCCAAGGGGCACGCCGCGTACGTCGAACGGAACTACATGGGCACGATCCAGGAGGAGTATTACTTCTGCGTCTGGGCGCCGCTGGCGGAGCTGATGAGCAACCTGCTGATCGGCCTGCACGATTGGGTCTGGCCGCACAACTGGGGGCTGGCCATCATCATCCTCGTGCTGGTGGTCCGCGTGATCCTGCACCCGGTCACCAAGAAGGGCCAGGTCAGCATGAGCCGGATGCAGGTGAAGATGGGCGAGCTTCAGCCCAAGATCGAGGAGATCAAGAAGAAGTACGGCAACGATCGCAACAAGCTCAACACCGAGACGATGGCGCTGTATAAGAAGGAGGGCATCAACCCGGCGAGCAACCTGATGAGCTGCCTGCCGATGGGGCTCCAGATGCCGATCTGGGTGGCGCTGTGGGCGACGCTCAGCAACACGATCGAGCTGCGGCACGCGAGCTTCATGATCATCCCCGGGCACTGGATCCTCGATCTGGCCGCACCGGACGCCCTCTACCGCTTCGCGCGTCCCGTCCGACTGTTGCTCTTCGAGATCGACGCGATCAACGTCCTGCCGTTCTTGTGGGGGCTGAGCATGGTGTTGCAGCAGAGGCTGATGCCCCGCCCCAAGTCCGGCAAGACCAGCGAGCAACTCCAGCAGCAGCAGCGGATGATGTACATCATGGCCGTCGTGTTCACCGTGATGTTCTACAGCTTCCCGAGCGGGTTGACGCTGTACATCATGGCGAGCAACTTTTTCGGCCTGCTGGAGCAGTGGCGGATCCGCCAACACCTCGAGGCCGAACAGGAGAAGCCGAAATCCGCGACCCCCCCCGATGGCGGCCCCGCCCCCAAGAAGAAATCCAAGGGCCTGGCGGCTTCGGTGATGGAGAAGTTCGAGAAGTTCGACCAGCAGCAACGGGCCATCAAGAGCAGCAAGAAGAAGTAGCCGCCCCGCCGTCTTTCCAAGAACCGGACTGACCCGATCCATCCAACGAGGAGACTGCCGTGACACGTTCCTATGTCTTGTCAGAAGCCAACCAGAAGCAGATTGCCGAACGAAGGATCGAGGTGGCCGTCCTGCCGTGGGGGGCCACCGAACCCCACAACATGCACCTGCCCTACGGCACGGACACGATCACCGTGACCCGGATCGGGGAGCTGAGCTGCCAGCGGGCCCACCAGGCCGGCGCGGCGGTCTGCCTGCTGCCGACGATCCCGTTCGGATGCAACAGCAACCTGCTGACGTTCCCCATGACGATCAACATGAATCCGACCACGCAGTTGGCCATCGTCCGGGACGTGATCGGGTCGCTCGAGGCCCACGGCGTCCGGAAGCTGGTCATCTTGAACGGCCACGGCGGGAACGAGTTCGGCTTTCTTCTCCGCGAGTTGTACGGCTGTGGGGTGTTCATCACGGCGGTGCATTGGTATTCGGTCGCCAAGGACGCGTGCGGCCATCTGATCGAGCATCCAGGGGGCGAGCACGCCGACGAGGTCGAGACGAGTTGGGCTCTCCACCTGTTCCCCGAACTGGTCGGACCCCTTGAGACCGCCGACGAAGGCGCGGTCCGGCCGTTCCGCATCGAGGCCCTCAACCAGCCCTGGGCCAAGGTTACCCGTCCGTGGGAGCGTCTGACCACAAAGAGCGGTTACGGCAACCCGCACAAGGCCACTGCCGAGAAGGGCCGCCAGTGGATCGAGGTCAGCGTCGAACGGGTCGGCCAGTTCCTCGTCGACCTGGCCGCCGCCGAGATGGACGAGACGTTCCCCATGGCGTGACGCGCGGGGAGAATCTCGCAACGGAGTGCGGTGACCCGGGCCGGGACGCTCACGTCGCGCGGAAGCCCCGCGCGGGATGAATCCCGCGGCTCGGGCGGGGGCGTCGTGCGCAGGATTGGGAATTGCCCCGATCGAGTGGATGCACCCCCCCGAAGACCGACGCGGGCGTCTCGTTTGACCTCGTTGTGGGTGGTTGCTAGACTACCGCGCCCCGATGCGGCAGTCCGAGAGGGTGTGTGCAGACGATCCGCGTCGGGTCGGGCGGAACGGGGCGTTCCCACGGTGCGAGATACGCGCTGCAGGTCTTGGATTAGAGGGATATCATGTCAGACGGCCAGGCGAATGTGATCAGCTCGTTGATGGACGAGTCGCGACGATTCCCGCCGCCGGCGGAGGTGTCCGCCAGGGCGCACATCAAGAGCTTCAAGCAATATCAGGAGATGTATGACCGGTCGATCAAGGACCCCGAGGGGTTCTGGCTCGAACAAGCTGAGCTGCTCGACTGGTTCAAGAAACCCACGATGGCCCGACGGTACACCTGGGAGTCCGACACGAACACCGTCGACGTCAAGTGGTTCCAAAACGGCCAGCTGAACGTGAGCACCAACTGCCTGGATCGTCACCTCGACACGCCGCGTGCGGACAAAGCGGCCATCATCTGGCAGGGCGAGCCCGACGAGGACGCCCGCACGTTGACCTACAAGGCGCTGCACGCGGAGGTTTGCAAGTTCTCCAACGTGCTCAAGTCCAAGGGCATCGGCAGGGGCGACCGGGTGTGCATCTACCTGCCGATGATCCCGGAGCTGCCGATCGTGATGCTGGCGTGCACGCGGATCGGCGCGATCCACTCGGTGGTGTTCGGCGGGTTCAGCGCGGACAGCCTCCGCGACCGGATCCTGGACTCGACGTGCAAGATGCTGATCACGAGCAACGGCTCGCTCCGCGCGGGCAAGACGATCCCGCTCAAGGCCATTAGCGACGAGGCGCTCGAGCAGTGCCCCTGCATCGAAACCGTCATCGTGGTCAAGCGGGTCGAGGCCGACTGCAACATGCAGGCCGGGCGCGACACGTGGTACCACGACGAGATGGCGTCGGCCGCAGCCGAGTGTGAGCCCGAGGTCATGAACGCCGAGGACCCGTTGTACATCCTCTATACCTCCGGCAGCACGGGCAAACCCAAGGGCGTGCTCCACACGACGGGCGGCTACCTGCTGCACACGCTGCTGAGCCACCGGGTGATCTTCGACATCCACGACGACGACGTGTACTGGTGCACGGCCGACATCGGGTGGGTGACGGGCCACAGCTACATCGTTTACGGCCCGTTGGCCGGCGGGGCCACGTCGCTCATGTTTGAGGGCGTGCCGACCTATCCCGACGCGGGGCGGTTCTGGCAGATCGTCGAGAAGTACAAGGTGTCGGTTTTCTACACCGCCCCGACGGCGATCCGCGCGCTGATGCGGCTGGGCGAGGAGTGGCCGGCCAAGTACGACCTGTCCAGCCTGCGGGTCCTGGGTACGGTCGGCGAGCCGATCAACCCGGAGGCCTGGATCTGGTACTACGTCAACGTCGGCAAGCAGAACTGCCCCATCGTCGATACATGGTGGCAGACCGAGACCGGCGGGATCCTGATCACACCCCTGCCCGGTGCCCATACGCTTAGGCCGGGCAGCGCTTCCCGGCCGTTCTTCGGCGTCGAGCCCATCGTCGTCCGCGACGACGGCACCGAGTGCGCCCCGAACGAGGGCGGCAAGCTCTGCATCATGAAGCCCTGGCCGGGCATGATGCGAACGCTCTACGGCGACCACGAGCGGTTCGTCGAGACGTACTTCAAGATGTTCCAGAACGTCTACTTCACCGGCGACGGGTGTCGGGTCGACGAGGACGGCGACTACTGGCTGATGGGCCGCATCGACGACGTGGTCAACGTCAGCGGGCACCGGATCGGGACGGCCGAGGTCGAGAGCGCCCTGGTCAGCCACGCGTCGGTGGCCGAGGCCGCCGTCGTCGCCATGCCCCACGAAATCAAGGGCCAGGGGCTGTACGCCTACGTCACGCTCCAGGACGCCTTCGACCCGTCCGACGAGCTGAAGGGGGCGTTGGTGGCCCACGTGGCCAAGGAGATCGGCCCGATCGCCAAGCCCGACAAGATCCAGTTCGCCGATGCCCTGCCCAAGACCCGCAGCGGCAAGATCATGCGCCGGATCCTCCGTAAGATCGCCGAGGGCGACACCAGCAACCTGGGCGACACCACCACGCTGGCCGACCCCACCGTCGTCGACACCCTGGTCGCCGGGAGGCAGTAACAACCGCCCGCGTCTCGGCGCCGTATCACGACCGCCCCCGCACGTCCCCCCAAACGCGGGGCTGACCGTTGCCACGTGCGCCAAATGACCGTGCGCGATCGGCCGCCACGCATCCGAGCCTGGCGGGGTAACGTCTTCGATCGTGCTGGGCTGAGTGTGTTTTACCGGTCGTTGGCGTGAGCATGTTGCGCGGGTTTGTACGGGTTCGCGGCGGGGAAAGACCGCGTGAATGGGGCGTGCGGCGGGGTCGATAGCTAAGGTAGCACCGCCACAATCTCTTCAGGCTTTGGGCTCCGCTTCGTTGGCGGGGCCCTGTTTCTTTTCTGGCTGCGCTGGGATCTGCTGGGGTCGTCGTCGGGCTTGGCGACCGGGGCACCCATCACGACACGCCGGGCGGCACTGGCGGAGGAATCGGCAGTGGTACACGGGGTTGGACCGCTCCCTGACGGTCGCGGCTCGGATCGAGGTGCCTGCCGGCGGCACACCGCATCGCACGCCTCGGGGGGATACCGATGCAGGTCAGACGCGCTCGACGTTTTGGGGGACGCCGGTGCGGACGGCTCGGGTGGCGGCCTCGCAGACGGCGAACGTTCGGCAGGCGTCGGCGTACGTTGACCGGATGATGGTCTGGTCGTTCTGCGCGACGGCGGCGATGAAACCGCGAATCTCCTCGACATAGGGGTCGGCCTCGAACCGTTCGTCGACCTCCTGGCCGTCCAGTCGGCCGACGACCTTCTCCCCTTCGCTGATGGGCCAGGTCAGGTCGAACGCGTCGCCGACGACCTGGATCCTATGGAGCGTCTCGGGGCGGGACCAGTTCTGCACGTGCGTGCTGAACATACCTGATTCATGCCGTGCCAGAACGACCGTGGTGTCTTCGCAGTCGCGGCCATCGATGGGCTCGGTCCGGCCCAGTTCGGCCATCGCGTGGACGTGAACCGGCTCGTCGCTGGTGATGTATCTCAGCACGTCCTGGTAATGGATGCCTTGCTCGATCATCGGTCCGCCGCAGCCGGATTTCGTGTAGAGCCGCTGCGGCGCGATGCCGTCCTTGACCCACCCGAACACGGGCCAGGCGACCGTGATCTGGGCGAAAAGCGGCCGGCGGCCGGTGATGAGCTCGCGCATCCGATGGGCCGACGGCGACCAGCGTGACTGGAACCCCACCGCGTTGAGGATGCCCGCCCGCTCGATCACGTCCCTGACCTTCAGCGCACTGGCCAGGTCGAGCGCGGGCGGCTTCTCGCAGAACACTGCGAGCTTTCGGTCGCAGGCGGCCTGGATCGGTTCGAGCCGGACGGTCGCCTCGGTGGCGACGATGACGGCGTGGAGGTCGGATTCGGCAGCCAGCATCTCGGCGACGTTGCTGTACACCCGCGCGTCGTATTTGTCGGCAAGGTCCTTGGC
>CAYOGX010000177.1:0-7716 GCA_964403235.1 uncultured Planctomycetales bacterium
ACAGGTCCTTGCCGATGGCGACCACCACCACCGCGTGCGGGATGGGCTTGCCCGGCACGCACGTCGCATGGTGGCCCAGCAGGATCACCGCGGAGGTGATCAGCAGCTTGTCGGCCAGCGGGTCCAGGAACTCCCCCAAGGGGGTCAGCGTGTCGAACCGCCGGGCCATCCAGCCGTCGAGGCTGTCCGACACGGCCATCAGGAAAAAGACCCCCAGCGCGATCCAGCGCGCGAGCGGCGTTTCCTGCATGCTCATCAACGCGATCACGAACGGCGCGATCAGCAGGATACGCGTCAGCGTGACCCGGTTAGGCCATGACAACCGGCTCATCGAAGCCTGGACCCCTACATCCAACTATTCTAGCGAAACCGGCACCCTCACTGCAATTCCCGCCGCGGCGCACCGGCGCTCACCTCGACCGTGCAGTAACCGGCGACCCCATGTCACCTCATCAACAAGAACGACGGCAGGGAGACCGGAATGATGCGCGGGTCCAGCACCTCCTCGCCGTCTTCCATGGTGACCAGGATGCCGAAGGGAGCGTTGTAGTGGGTCTTCTCGATGAAAGCCCGAAGGCCGAGCGTATCGCGACGCGGATCAATCCGACGGCGGTACTTGACTTCTAGCGGGATCCGTGTTTCGCCGATCGTGAGAATGAAATCCACTTCCGGTTCGGTCGGACGCGCGGGAAAGTGCGCCAGGTCGAGGTGCGGGATCCCCGACAGGTAGGCACCGACGACGCTTTCGGCCAGGTGTCCGGCCTGATCCGAGAGCTGCGGTGCTTCGTTGAGTCCTTGAGAATCCAACGGGATGACCTCTTGCAGCCAACTCGCGCGCAGCCCGAGATCCGCAATACACACCTTCGAACTGCCCTTGCGGCGTTTGAGCCGAAGCTCCAAGGGAAGCACGAGTTTGAGCAGCAGCGCGCCGTCGAGAAAGCGCAAGTAGCTCCGGATTCGCTGCCATCCGACGTTGGCCCTTAAGACCTCCTTGATTTCATCGACGAAGAGGGTTGAACTGGGCGCCTGCCCGGCATAGCGGCAAGCCAAGCGGAAGACCTCCTCCAGTAAGTTTGCGTCGCGCCGGCGACCCCTTTCTCCCATCCGCAGATCGTGCTGGATGACCCGCCGAATGACGTTCTCGTTGAGCTGGTCTGCCACCTCAGCCCACGGCACGTCGGGATGCGCGTGCACCAGCGGGTAAGCCCCTCGCTCAGACAATGCCTGAAACGCCCGGTCGCGCATCTCCCGCTGCACCGGTCCGTAGGAAGCGACTTCTCGCCAGAAGTCTATGCGCAGCAGTGCCTCAAGCCCGTTTTCCTTCAGTTGAGGTGGTATCTCAGTACCAAAGCGCAGGCCCGCGATCTCTCGCAAGAGCAGTGTGCCAAGTTCGAGCGTGGTGATCCGACCGGCCAGGCTGTCCCGGCCCGCCTCAATCCGTAGTGCTGAGCTCCCCGTCACCACGGTGTGTATCGTGTGATGATCGACCAGCGCCTTGAGCTGGGGCGCCCAGTCCGAAAGGTTCTGGACCTCATCGAGGAACACGTACGCGGGTTTGCCCGTGTGAGCCGCCTCGTTGAAGCTCTGGCGCAGGATCCGATTCGCGTACCAGCGGGCGATATCAAGCAAGGGCTGTTTTAGCCCGCGGAGAGACGGGATCTCGTCGAATTGGACTCGCAAGATGCGTCGTGGTTCGACCGCCTCCTCATCCAGCAGGTGTCTTATTAGCTGTTCCTGCAGTGTCGTCTTGCCAACCTGTCGCGGTCCTGTAAGCACCACCGCGGGGGCCAGACCCGTCTCAAGCTTCCGCAGCAGCAGACGAAAGGCCCAGCGGCGATAGGGCGGTATCACTCGCCCCGGCTTGTCTTCCCACCAGGGATTCGTGTCCCTGAGATATGCATCCAACTCGGCGGATAACCGGATCTTGTCGAAGATGTCAGGCCCAGGGCTGTTCATTGCCTGCAACTCGCTTCCTGCAAGCATATCATCGCGCGTCCCGTGCCGGCGTCAATAGGCGCCCCTGACGTGATGCCTGCCCGAACGGCAGCAGCACGCGCCTATACTATCAGCATCGCGTCGCCGTAGCTGTAGAACCGGAACACCAGGTCGATCGCCTGGCGGTAGGCGGCCAGGACGCGTTCTCGGCCCGCGAACGCAAACACCATCGCCAGCAGCGTACTACACGGCAGATGGAAGTTCGTCAGCAGGACGTCCACCGCCCGAAACCGATAGGGGGGATAGATGAACAGGTCGGTCATACCCCGCCCGGGCTGGAATCGGCCGTCGGCATCGACGCAGGTCTCCAAGACCCGCGCGGCCGTCGTGCCAACGGCGACGATCCGCCCCCCCGCTGCCCGGGCCGACGCGATCGTCCCTGCCGATGTGGGCGGCAGCTCGTACCACTCCGCGTGCATGCGATGGTCTTCAAGCCGCCGGGCCCGGATCGGCTCGAACGTGCCGAGGCCCACGTGGAGCGTGACCGGTGCGATCCGGACCCCACCGGCGGTCATGTCGGCCAGGAACTCCTCGGTCAGGTGCAGGCCGGCGGTCGGGGCGGCCACCGCCCCGGGCCGGCGGGCATAGACCGTCTGGTATCGCTGTCGATCCTCGTCATCGATCTGGCGGGCGCTGTGGTCTTGGCGCGATCGTTTGATGTAGGGCGGCAGGGGGGTCCAGCCGATCCGCTCCAGGAGGTCCGGCGCGGGCAGTTCGGGGTCGACCCGGACCTCCCACTGTCCCCGGCCGACCGACCGCACCAGACGCAAGCGCGCGTCTGCCCCGTCCAGCTCGATCGCTTCGCCTGCCCGCAGACGGTGCGAGGGCTTAAGCAGCGCGACCCAGGTGCCGCCCGAGGAGGATCGCAGATACAGCCCCTCGACCCGACCGCCGGTCGCGCGATGCGCGGCAAACCGCGCCGGCACCACGCGGGTGTCGTTGATGACCAAGCAATCCCCCGCACGCAGGTGCGTCGGCAGGTTCGCAACGTGGGTCGGGCAACCACCGGGCGGGCCACCGCGGTCGACCACGAGCATCCTGGCCTGATCGCGCCGTTCGAGCGGCCGCTGGGCGATCAGCCGGGACGGAAGTTCATATCTAAGCTCGTCGACCTGCATGTTGGAACGATCTCACAAGCCCACCCGTCGATTCGGGCGTGCGGTCGTAGGACCGGGGCGCTCGGACCGCGCCGATCCGCCGACACCACTCGACGACCGCCAAGCCTCATAAACATTCGTCCGAACACATCTTAGCAACCGACAACCGTTCTCCGCAATCGCACACCCGCCCCCCCGGACGTCATCCCGATCCGCACCGCGCGATTGAGGTGTTACTACGGCGTCCGCCGGGCAATCAACCCTGCCATGCCGTCCAGCTCCTGGTCAATCCCCCAGACAACGGACCTGATCTCAAAGCTCTCGGAAGAGCGTGCCGATATACAGATGTGTAGCCATCGTAAGACCCATGACGACCTGGTCCACCGATCTTGGGCAAACGGGTCCTTGGGCATGGACGCATGGGCGGTCTGGAACCTGTCCTGACCGGCTGGCAGCACCCGAAGGAAAGCCCGAATTGAGCGCGAACGCTCCCACGACGCTACAGAAGGCTGCGCTGGCTGCCATCGCCAAGCTCTCGCGCGACGCCCTGATCGAGGAACTGCAAGGCTTCAAGGGCGCGTTGAAGCTTGACTTCACCGAGGAGTTCCTGTCCGGCCTGAGCGACGACAAGCTCCGTCACATCCTGCTGGCCGTATACCTCCACGGACGCCCTCACCGTCTCCCAGACATGCTGAACACACAGCCGAGTCCGTCCCCTGTCGAGCATGGCCGATCGGACGGTTCGGGGTCCTCCTAATCGCAGGCCAGACGTACCCCCACAAGATGTGGTCTTTCCTTGTGGTCCGCGGCGCGTGGTGGCTACAATCCGGGCCATGCGCGGCAATCGATGGCTTGACTACGCGGCCTACGCGGGGCTTCGCGTCTTTTACGCGGTGGTCCACATGTTCCCGGTCGACATGAACCTGCGAACGGCGCGGTTGATGGGCGACCTGTGGTACCGGCTCAGCCGACGCCACCGCGAACGGGCGATGGGCAATCTCCGGCGCTCGTTCGGCCCGGAGATCACCGAGGCCGAGCTCGAGCGCCTCGCCCGGCGGAGTATGCAGCAGATGGCCATGATGGCCATGGAGGTCCTGTTCGAACCCCGCCTGATTAGCGAATGGACCTGGCCTCGCCACATCCGGCTCCGCGGATTGGCCGACGCCCTGCGCGTCCTGCTGTCGCACCGCGGGTGCATCATGCTGACCGGCCACTACGGCAACTGGGAACTCGTGGGATTCGCCCTGGCCGCGCTGGGGTTCGACATGGTCGCCGTCATGAGGCCGCTCGACAACCCGTACCTCAACGAATGGCTCGTGAAGATCCGCGAGCAGCGGGGCCTGCGTCTGCTGTACAAGAAGGGCGTGGCCCGCTCGGCGGACGAGGTGCTCGAGGCCGGGTCGGCCTTGTGCTTCATCGCGGACCAGAACGCGGGTCACAAGGGGTTGTTCGTGGACTTTTTCGGGAGGCCGGCCTCGACGTACAAGAGCATCGGGCTGCTGGCCATACGCCATCAGGTGCCCATCATCGTCGGGTGCGCCCGGCGGTTGAGTGATCGGTTCGACTACGAGATCGAGGTAAACCGCATCATCCGCCCGGAGGAATGGACCGGCCGCCAGGATGAGTTGCTTTGGATTACGAAAGAGTACACCCGCGCGATCGAGGATCTCGTTCGGGTCGATCCCGGTCAGTACCTGTGGGTGCACCGCCGATGGAAGACCCGACCGAAGGATGAGGTCCCCGAACTTGGCTGACCGGGCATGTGCCTTGGACTTGACCCGTCGCCCGGGGCGCCGTAGGTTCCGCTCGACCCACCCGGACCCCGACCCATGACAGAGCCCTGTGCTCCCAACACGAGACCATCCGAAAACGAGGCGGACCACGCCGAATCCGCTACCCCCGCCCCCGGTTCCGGCTTCTCGTTGCGCGACGGACCGTTGGGCCTGAGTCTGGGCGTGCACATCGGCACGCTCGTGGGGGTGATCCTGTTTGCCGGGATGTACAGTCTGTTCGCCCACGAGCTGCGGATCGCCACAACGGTCTTCCTGGCCGGCATCGCGCTGGGGTTGGCCGGCGGAATGGTGGTCGCCCTGACGACCGACGCCCAGCACCTGCGACGACAGATCCATGAATCGGGCGCCGTCTCGTCGTCTTGCTTCTGGGAAGCGATCTGGGAGGGGCTGGGTGTCGGGCTGGGGATCCTGCTGGGCACGTTGCCCGTTTCGCTAACGTGCTCGCTGTTCTACAGGGCGCCCATCTTTCCCGAGATCGTCTACGTGGTGGCCGGGGTCGTCCTGACGGCCGTGGGCGTGGTTCGTTCCCCGTCATTCCGGACACTGCCGAGCGCGGTGGCCTACGCGCTGTTGCCCGGTCTGGTCGGCGTGCTAGTAGCGCACATCATTGGCGACATCCTCAACGAAATGCTGATGATTCTCTGACCCGCCATCGGGGCAGCGCGACCTGTCGCGAGGGCTGTCCTCGTCCCGATGGGTTGGTCCCCGTTTGACGGGCGGGTAAAATGGGTTCGGCGGAGTGGGCGAGGCGGCCGCTCGCCGGGCCGGTTTCGTGCCGGCCGGGCGGGAGGAAAGTCCGAACTGGACAGGGCACGGTGGTCGCTAACGGCGACCCGGGGCGACCCGAGGGAAAGTGCCACAGAGAACAGACCGCCTACGTCGGGACGAACGTCCCGGCCGGCAAGGGTGAAACGGTGCGGTAAGAGCGCACCGCGCGTCCGGGTGACCGGCGCGGCACGGCAAACCCCACCGCCAGCAAGCCCACATAGGCAGCGAACGCCGCCCTCGCGGCGGGTCCGGATCGGCCCGATCCGGCTGAGTTGCGGGTAGGGTGCTCGAGCCACCGGGCAACCGGTCGGCCCAGATGAATGGCCGCCGCTCGGGTCGAGTTCGCTCGATCCGGGCAACAGAATTCGGCTTATTCGCCCGCTCCGCCTCTCGTCTCATCCACGTCTCTGGGCGCACCACGCACGTCAAGGGCATCGCTCAGCGCACGACCTCGTCCAGGTACACCAGCGTCGTCGTGTCGAACAGCGTGTGCGCCACGATGGGCACGAGCACGTTGCCCCGCCAGATCAGCCAGAACCCCAGCATCACGCTCACGCCGAAGATGAGGGCAGCGGCCAGCCAGCCCTGCGCGAGGTGCAGCCCCGCGAAAACGGCCGAACTCAACACCACCGACAGCGTCCAGGAACGCGTCAGGCATCGGACCCGCGTGACGACAAAGCCCCTGAAGAACAGCTCTTCGCTGACGGCCACCACCAGGGAGAACAGCACGGCCACGGCCGGACCCATCTCGGGCAGTTTCGTCAGAAGGTGCTCATGCGACCGATCGACGCCGTCGCGGGCCTCGGGCCAGAACGTCCCCACCACGTATCCCAGCCCCATCACGTAAACGATCATGACGACATAGGCCAGCAGGCCCCATAGCAGCGCCTGGACGTTCCCGTCCGGCCGCAGGCCGAGGCCCCCAACCGGTTGGCCCCTCTTTCGGAGCAAAAGGTACAGCACCAAGCCGATCCAGACCGACAGCAGCCCTCGCTGGGCCACCATCACCCAGCGACCGGGAGGCGGCCCCTCCGGACCCTCGCGAAACAGCGACCCGCAGAGGTACTCCAGCCCGATCAGCACGCCGAAAAAGGCCACGCAGGCGAGCACCAGATCCAACACCGTCGTCCGCCAGGGCTGCGAGACGATCAGCGCAGCAGACCGCGGGGGGTCCGGGGCAGATGATGCATACGGCAGGGCAACGTCGTCGGGCGCCGCCTCTAGCGCCGGTGCCGTTGGGATCGCCCTGGCCGTCGGGACTTCCTGCTGGTCCGGCGACTCGTTCACGGGAGCTCCTTCGTATGGGAGAGGTCATCGTATCAGGGGTATCCGCTAATCGCCAACTTCCGGCGGCCAGCGCTCGCCCACGGTCGCGGCGCGGATCGGGGATGATCCGCAGTCCGACGACCAGGCCTTGCCGGGCTTCTCGTGGGAACGGACAACCCAACAGTCAAGCAGACAGGCTGCCCGACCGACCGCGGCCGAACCGTCTGTCTCGACACAGGGCCACGCCCAGGGTCACGACGCCTAGTTCCAGCAACCCCCCGGCGACAGCGAAGGTGTAGGACGTTCGGGCGGCTTGGACAGCCAGCGCCGGCGCACGACCCGCTTGAGGACCGGCCGGTCGGGTCGCGGCGAGCTTGGCCGCCTCGTGGGCTGCGCGGATGTGAGACTCCCCCAACCACACCGACGCCACACCCAACGCCAGGGCCAAGACCAGCAGACCGTTGTTGAACCACAAGGCCGAACCGACCGAATCCCGCCATCGCGCCGAGACGCGCCTGAGCAGCGCCCATCCTCCCACCAGCAGGATAAGGGGCACCCCCATCACCAGCGCCGCCTGGACTCCACCCCCGACCGCTCCCGGCTGCCGCAGGATGCAAATGGCACAGTACCCCTGGATCAGCAGCCACAGGAAGGCGGCCACCGCCAACCCGACGGTATCCGCCCGGGCACGGGTCTCGCGTTGAGTTGAATCCGGCTGGTCCCCGGGCGCCATTTCGTATCGATCCTTGCTACGGTCTACCGGGCTGGGGGTGTTGGGTTCCTCGTCGATGTGGGTC
>CAYOGX010000178.1:0-7693 GCA_964403235.1 uncultured Planctomycetales bacterium
CCGTGAGCCGGTCGTAATACTGGGCACGGTGGGTCTTGAGATAGTAGCTAAGGTACAGCAGGGGCCGCTGGAGGATCTTGCGTTCGCACAACAACAGCGTGACCAGCAGGCGTCCGACGCGCCCATTGCCATCGAGGAATGGGTGGATGGTCTCGAACTGGGCGTGGGCCAGAGCGCAGTGTATCAGAGCGGGCAGCGAGGTCCGATCGTGCAGGAATCCTTCCAGGTTATCCAAGGCCACGTGCATTTCGTCCGGCGGCGGCGGGACGAACTCGGCGGTCGCTAACGTGCAACCGGGAGGTCCTACCCAATTCTGGGTGCGCCGGAACTCGCCGGGAGCCCTCCCGCTCCCGCGTACGCCTTCCAACAGTTTCGCGTGGATCTCCCTGATGAGCCGTAGGGAGAGCGGGAGTTCGGCCAGCCGGCGCAGCCCGCTATTCATTGCGCGAACGTAGTTGACGACCTCTTCAACGTCCCTCGGGCGGCCCTGCCCTTTCCCTTCGATCTCGAACTCGAGCACGTCTTGCAGCGTGCTTTGGGTGCCTTCGATCTGAGAGCTCAGCACGGCCTCGTGGCGAACATACATGGCGACGAAGAGGTCGGGATTCGGGAGGACCGAGGCGACGCCATCCAACCGACCGAGGGCTCGATCCGCGTCGGAGAGGAGGCGGTCGAGCTCCGCGTCCCGCCGGACCGGCGGATCAGGCGGTAGGGGAGCGGGGACAAAAGCCCGATAACCCTCCTGTTTGACGTATCGCCCTGATCTCATTGAGGTCCTCGGCAACGTCGCTCGTGTGTTAGCCAGCTGAAACGACGGCCATCAGCGCCCTGGCTTATTATAACAAATCGGCATATTTTTTAACAAGGGCGCGTCGGTAGCCGCTTGTTAAAATCCGTCGAAACGGGCTGGACCGGAATCGATGCCCCGGCCAATCACGATAGCCCTGAAAAGTGCGATATTGCACACTCTCAGTGCCCCCGCCCTCTTGTTGTGACAGAAAAACAACAGGCAGCCAAGCCGCTAATCCAGCTTGCTTGCAGCCCATTTGCGGGCCTCGGCTAGGGCGTCGGGGAGTCTGGTGAGGTCCTTGCCGCTGCCCTGGGCCATGTGGGGTTTGCCGCCGCCGCCGCCGCCCATGGGTTTGGCGGCGGTCTTGATCCAGTCGCCGGCCTTGAGGCCCCGTTTGACGAGGTCGTCGGTCAGGCCGGCGATCAGCAGGGCGCCCTTGTCGGTTGGGGCGGCCAGCAGGACGGCGGCGCTGCCGGCGCGGTCGCGGAGGAAATCGACCAGCTCGCGGAGCTGCTCGACGGGGGCGTCGGGGACCTCGGCGACGATGACGGCCGTGTCGCCGATCTTCTGGGCGCCGTCGAGGAGTTCCTGGCGCTTGGACTTCAGGTCGGCGGCGGCGCCCTTGCGGAGCTGGCGCTGGAGGTCCTTGACCTGGTCTTGCAGGCCGGCGATCCGTTCGGTGAGCTGGTCGGGCGCGGCGTTGAGGGCGGCAGCTGCGGTCTGGAGATACTGCGCCATCGACTGGATATGACGGACGGCTGCGGGGCCGGCGAGGGCGTAGATCCTCCGGACGCCCTTTTCGGCCGCTTCCTCGCCGGTGATCTTGAACGGGCCGATCTGGCCCGTCCGGTCCAGGTGCGTGCCGCCGCAGAACTCGTTGCTCAGCGCGCCGGCGAGCTGCTCGCTGTCCGGTGGGGCGATGCTGACGACGCGGACGGTCTCGCCGTACTTCTCGCCGAACAGCGCCATCGCGCCGAGCTGCTTGCCCTCGTCGATGGGCATCTGGCGGGCGACGACGGGGTGGTCGGCGTAGACCTGCTCGTTGACGAGTCGCTCGACCTCGGTGAGCTCCTCGGGCGCGACGGGCTTGGGGTGGTCGAAGTCGAATCGCAGCCGGTCGGGCGCGACGAGCGAGCCGCGTTGGAGCACGTGGTCGCCCAGGACGCGGCGCAGGGCCCAGTGCAGCAGATGCGTGGCGGTGTGGTGGCGGCGGGTGTCGTCGCGGGCCGCGTCGACGGCCAGCTCGACCCGTTGATCGACCTCGAGCGCGCCGTCGCCCACGTGCCCGACGTGGACGATGCCGTCGCCGAGCGTCTGCGTATCGTCGACGTCGAACATGCCGCGCGGAGCGGTGATCGTGCCGGCGTCACCGACCTGCCCGCCGGCCTCGGCGTAGAAGCACGTCGCATCGACGACGAGCCCGACCTCGCCGTCGTCGGCCGTCAGTCGCCCGGTGGTGAGAAGGCTGTTGTCCTTGACCCATCCAAGGACCTTGGCCTGGCAGGATCGGCCGGCGTACTTGGGGGCATCGTCCGTGACGGGCAGATTCCCGTCGAAGGCCAGCGTCGCGTGGCTCTTGGCCGACGCCCGTGCGAGCGCTTTGGCCTCGGCCTCGAGCTGCTCGAACCCCTTCTCGTCGACCTTCATGCCCTGTTCGGTGGCCATCAGCAGGGTCAGGTCGAACGGGAAGCCGTAGGTGTCCTTGAGCTTGAAGGCGTCCTCGCCGCTGATGACGTTGCCGGCCTTGCGGGCCGACCGGGCCGCCTGCTCGAACAGTTGAATGCCGCGGTCGAGCGTCCGCCCGAAGCTGGCCTCTTCGTCCTTGACGAGATCCATCACGCGTTGCGGGTTGGTCTTCAGTTCACCGAACACGTGTCCCATGTGGTCGACGAGCGTGGGGACGAGCTTGTAGATGAAGGGCCGGTCCGTGCCGAGCTGCTGCCGGCCGAACCGGGCGGCGCGTCGCAGCAGCCGGCGCAGCACGTAGCCGCGTCCCTCGTTGCCGGGGGTCACGCCGTCGGCGATGGCGAAGGTGAGCATGCGGATGTGATCGGCGATGACGCGGAAGGCGACGTCCACCTCGCGATCGAGCCTGCGGGTGTATTTCTCGCCGGTCAGGTCGGCGATGTGGTTCATCAACGGGCTGAATACGTCGGTGTCGTAGTTGCTGCCGGCGTTTTGCAGGACGTTACAGACCCGCTCGAAGCCCAGGCCGGTGTCGACGTGCTTGGCCGGTAGGGGCGTGAGCGTGCCGTCGGCGTCGCGGTTGAACTGGATGAACACGTAATTCCACAGCTCGAAGAACCGGCTGCACTTGCCGCCGGCGTCCTCGACGTTTACGCCGCACGGCCCGCTGTGGGTCTGGTCGCAGGCGCCCTCGCCCAGGTCGATGTGGACCTCGCTGTTGGGCCCGCACGGGCCGACGTCGCCCGGCAGCCAGAAATTGTCCTCCTTGCCGAAGGGCAGGATCCGCTCGTCCGGCAGCCCCGTGACCTGTTTCCAAACCTCGGCCGATTCGGTGTCGGGCTCGAGGCCCAGTTTCTCATCGCCGCCGAAGTACGTGCCGTAGAGCTTGTCGGCCGGCAGCTTCCAGACCTGGGTCAGCAGCTCCCAACCCCAGGCGATGATCTCGGCCTTGAAGTAGTCACCGAACGACCAGTTGCCGAGCATCTCGAAGAACGTGTGGTGGTAGGTGTCGCGCCCCACCTCCTCCAGATCATTGTGCTTGCCGGTGACGCGGAAGCACTTCTGGGTGTTGGCGGCCCGACGGTACGGCCGCGTACCGGTTCCCAAGAAGACGTCCTTGAACTGGTTCATCCCGGCGTTGGTGAACATCAACGTTGGGTCGTCGATGGGGACGGCCGGCGCGGAGGGAACAATAGTGTGCCCCCTGTCCTTCCAGAAGTCGAGGAACTGCTGACGGATCTCGTTAGCGGTCACCAACCTGCTCTTGTCCTTCCACAATGCATCGACCCGGGTCTGATCGGTCGGATCGTGTGGTGTTCGTCATGAATCTCGCACGCCAGAGAGACACCAGGCCCGTGGACCGTCCCCGCAGGCGTCAGGGCATTGTATACGCCCGTCAGTGCGGCGCAAAGGACGCCATGCGGGGGACGGGGGCGCCGCTCGAAGCGTGATGCGATGACCCGAGCCGCGACCATCACGTCGCGCGGACCTCTGCCCCGCGCGGGATGGATCCCGCGGTTCGGGCCGTTGGCTAGTTCGGACCGAACTGCTATCATCCTGCTATGATCCGTAACGCCCGCTTGGATGATGTTCCGACCGTCCACGGTCTGATCAACGAGTTCGCCGAGCAGGGGGAGATGCTCTTCCGCGCCCCGGCCGAGCTGTACGAGCACCTGCGCGATTTCCATGTCTGTGAACGTGAGGGTCGAATCGTGGGCTGCTGCGCCCTGGAGATCATGTGGCGTGACCTGGCGGAGATCAAGAGCCTGTGCGTCAGCCCGTCGCACCAGGGCCAGGGGATCGGCCAGCGTCTCGTGACGGCCGCGCTGGCCGAGGCCGATCGGCTCGGGCTGCTCCGGGTCTTCGCCCTGACCCGCTCGCAGGAATTCTTCGAGCAGTTGGGGTTCGCCGTCGTCGACCGCGACGCCCTGCCCCACAAGATCTGGGACGATTGCCTCCGCTGCCCCCGGCGCGATGACTGTGATGAGATCGCCGTCATGCGGTCGCTGGCCGATCCTGGCTAAGCTGCTTGCAGAAATGTCTGAACAGATGAGAACGTTGGGTGGCCCACCCCTTCAGAGGTGGGGGACACGAATTCGAACTGGGATTCGCGTCCCCATCCCAACGGGATGGGGCCCCCACGGCTGAAGCCGTGGGCCACCCAGGGGAGACGTCCCAGGGACGTACCGTTCCATTCCTGTTGCAGGCAGCTTAGCACCGTTTCCTCCACGCGACACCCGCCGACCGAAAGCAGCCTCGGGCCTGCCGTCGGCACAGGCCGATCGCGAGCTTCGTTGACACTGTCTCGGCGGTCTGGCTAGCATACGTTCACACAGGAGGACTGCTGATGACCCAACCCGGCGCGGGACTCGCTTCTGTAACGGTTGTCGCACACGTGTTTGCCGTTCTGATCTTGTGTCTGTTTGGTTCGGTGACGATGCGCGCCCGCGCTGCCCACGCGGCCGGTGGGGCGGCGACTGGTAGTCGAAAGGGCGCCACGCTCTACGTATCGAAGCTGGGCGACAACTCGGACGGCTCGTCGTGGGCGAAGGCGTTCAGGACGATCCAGGCGGGGCTGAACGCGATTCCGGATGCCAAGGGCGGGCACCGCGTGATCATTCGGCCGGACACGTACATGGAGGCGAACCTGTGGCCGGCCCACAAGGGCGCGTCCGGGGCGTACAACGTTCTTCAAGCGGATTTCGACGGCCGGCTCGGGTCCGGTGCCACCGGCTACGCCGTGATCGATTGCGGTGATCCGGGCAAGGGGTTCAAGAGCTACGACTGGTGGGGACCGTTCCGCGCGTACAAGAAGGGATGGTCGAAGGCCCACACGGAGCAGACGTTTTCGGCCATCGTGTGGGACCGCTGGATCTTCCGCCGGCTGTACACGGCGGGGGGCGACGGCGGGCTGTTCTGGGACTGCGTGGACAAGGTCGAACCGTTCACGGTGGTCGTCGAGGACTGCGTGGGGACCGGTCGGGCCTTCGGCGGCGGCGTGGGCAGTTGCCTGTCGCGCGCCGACGAGCCGATCGTGTTCCGGCGATGCCAACTGTGGTGTCTGGACTGGTGGGGCGACGCGGCTGGGGCGTACGTGCGGGTCGAGAATCCCGAGATGCCGGATCATCCAGACGTGATCTTCGACGACTGCACGCTGGTCGGACCGGACAACGCGCTGAAGTCCGGCAATCCCGGTTTCGCCACGTACACGCGGGTCAAGGTCACCAACAGCCGGCTGGTGACGTTGAACTTCTCCCAGCCGCACGGCAAGCCGTCGACGGGCATCATCCACAGCACGATGGAGGGCAAGCTGCTGCACGTGGATCTGAAGGACAGCACGCTGATGGGCTACAAGCTCTTCGGTGCGGGCAAGGCCCGCAAGGCGGGTGAGGACGTGGGCGAGGTCGGCTACACGACGACCGGCTCGGTGCGGGCGTACGTGCAGTTTCAACAGGAGGTGCCCAAGGGGTTTACACGTCTGACGCACTGGCCGGTCGAGACGTTCAAGACCATCGTCCCGTCCGAGCCGCCACCGTGCCGCCCGGCGCTGGTCAAGGAGGGCCTGATCCGCAAGGACATGTGCGAGGTCACGCCCCTCGTCTGGCGGGGTCGATTGTGCCTGATGGAGT
Source organism: uncultured Planctomycetales bacterium (assembly GCA_964403235.1). GTDB lineage: Bacteria > Planctomycetota > Phycisphaerae > UBA1845 > JAFGLZ01 > JAFGLZ01. The sequence continues at coordinate 6,106 of CAYOGX010000178.1, forward strand.
GCTATCGGCCTGGACAGGGGGGCACACTGAAGGACTACTACCTCACGTTGAACGACGTCGAGTCAGGCAAGGAGCTGGCGCGATTCGCCGAGGGCTATGGGTTGGCGTCGGCGATCGTGCACGACAAGTCATTGTACGTGTTCGCCTCGCGGTTTGACGCGGACCGCGGGCCCTGGAACGACGTGACCCTGTTCAAGTCCGCCGATCTGAAACAGTGGGACCACAAGCTCGTCATCGAGCAGGAGAGCGAGCACCTGTTCAACAGTTCGGTCTGCGCGGGGCCGGACGGCTTCGTGATGGCGTACGAGACGAGCGATCCGAAGTACCCCGCCTTCAGCGTTAAGTTCGCCCGTTCGAAGAACCTCGTTTCGTGGACGAAGGTGCCCGACGTCGTGTTCGGGACGGATCGCTACACCGCCTGCCCGTGCATCCGATACGTCAACGGCAGCTATTACATGATGTACCTCGAGCGTCACCCGCCGCGGTGGTACTTCACGACGTATGTGGCGCGGTCGAAGGACCTGGCGACGTGGGAGTTGAGTCCGGCCAACCCCGTGCTGGCGCCCGACGGCGATGACGAGGGCATCAACGCGTCCGACCCGGACATCGTCGAGTTCGGCGGAAAGACGTACCTGTACTACAACGTCGGCGATCAGCGGACGTGGGGCAATGTCAAACGCGCTGTCTATGACGGCTCGATGCGGACGTTCTTCGAGGCGTATTTCCGCGATCGGTAGCGCCGGGCGCCGAACGCTGGGAATCTCCCGTCTCGTAGAGACACGCCGTCCCTTCGGGACTAGCAGGATGTGATGGTTTCGGGGCGCCGCTCCAGTGATGTGATCGGATGACCTACGCCTGGCGAGATCGGAACCGTTCCCGAGTGTTGTTGATCGGTCTGGACGGCATCCCGTTTGATCGGCTGAGCCAATGGGCCGACGACGGGTTGCTGCCCAACGTGGCGGAGCTGCTGCGCGAGAGCACGTCCGGGGCGCTCGAGAGCACGATCCCGCCGACGACGTCGCCGGCCTGGCAGGTGTGTTTCACCGGCAAGAACCCGGGCAAGCTCGGGGTGTACGGGTTCAGCGAGCCGCGGCCGTTCGACGTGCCGCCCCCGCCAGTCGTGCCCGTCGATTCGGGGCCCATCGTCGGACAGACGTTTTTCGACGTGCTGAGCCGGGCGGGCAAGCGCGTGATCGCCCGGCAGGTTCGGTGCTGTTACCCGGCCTGGGAGATCAACGGGTATATGCAGACGGGGTTTCCCACGCCGAGCCGGTACGATCCGCGTCGGTTTTGGCCGCGGGGCCCCGAGACGATGGCGCGACTGATGGACCACCGGGCCGAGAAACGGCGCGATGCCAACATCCCCTGGGGTTGGTTCAACCTCGAACAGAGCATGGCCGCGTACCTGGGCGAGCTCCGCAAGGAATGCGACGTCGTGATCGACGACCTGCGACGAATGGACTTCGATTGCTACTGCAACGTCGTCGGCGCGACGGACGGGATCCAGCACCTGTTCTGGCTGTTCAGCGATCCATTCCTGCCGATCACCGATCGCGAGCGGCGGACGTTCGGCCAGGTCGTGCTGCGT
>CAYOGX010000179.1:0-7669 GCA_964403235.1 uncultured Planctomycetales bacterium
GTCGTAGTAGAACGGCACCGTCCCGGTGTCGAGGAAGATCTCATCGTCACCGTTGGTGACGAAGCCGCCGCTGGCATCCAGATCGGCGTAGAAGTCATTGTCATCGTTGAGATCGATGTTGTTCACCGTCGTCCAGCCGTCAAGGCTGTACTGGAACTGCACCTTCTCGATGTCGAGGGCCGACGTTGTACCGATCAGCTTGATCCACTTGGTCGACCCGTCGATCCACGCGAGCGTGTCCGGGTCGGCGGTCGAGCCGCTCGGCATCATGATCGACGTGATGTCGACGTAGGGCTTGTCCGGATCGATCACCGCGACCTTTACCGGGTAGTCCGCCCCGTCGTCCATCGCGCCGAGCTGGTCGGTGGCGATGGCCCGCAGCAGGTAGCTACCGGAGAGGCCCGTGTAGTCCCAGGTGACGTGCCACATGGTGAGCGCGTTGTTCGGCACACCGGCCGCCTCGCTGGTCGTCATCAGGTTGTCGCGGAAGATCCAGTCGGCGGCGTCGAAGTCACCGTCGCCGTCGTCGACGTAGAAGTGGTCCGCCGGCGAGAGATCGATGAAGCGGGTCAACGTGGCGCCGGCCGGGATCTCGGTCGCATCCCCGACCTGGACCACGTCGTTCGCCACCTCGTAGGTGCTGTTCGCGCTGCGGACGATCGGGTCCCGCTCGCTGTAGCCGTCGGAGTCGGGATCCCAGAACCAGTCGTTGTTGTCGAAGACACGCGGTGACGCCGACTCGAGCGCGTAGTACGCCGGGGCGTCCTGACCGGTACCCATCCTCAGTAATCCGTCACCGCGTGCGGTGTCGGTCGAGAACGTGTACCAGCTGCTCCCGGAGTCGTCGGCCGTGCTGTCGCCGTCCGCATCGTAGTAGTACTGGAACTCGACGTAGTCGATCTCCGTGTCGTGGATGTAGTGGAAGGCGTAGACCTCCAGCTGATCCTGTGTCGTCGTCTCCTTGTACGGCTCCTGCACGTAGGCGCGGAGACCCTCGGTGATGACGGTGATCGTCGCCATGTCGGGACTCAGCTCGTTGCAGTTACCCTCCACATCGCAGGCGAAGACCCGGATGTCATAGGACCCGGTCCCCAGCGCCGCCGTGTTGAGCTCCACGTGAACCGGTCCCGTCGCGTCGAGCGTTGAATCGCCGCTCACGCCTCCGGCAATCGTCTCCAACATCGTCCACGTTCCCGTCTCCCCGACGGGGCGATACTGGAAGTGGCACTGGGAGACGTCGTTCGTCGAACCGACGCCGTCGTTGTCGTCGTAGTCCGCCTTGATCGAAATCATCTCACCCACCGGCACCGCCACCGGGCCGTAGGTGTCACGGTAGTAGTACGTGTAGGGCGAGCTGCCGTTCAGCGGGTTGACCACGTTGTAGATCTGCGTGAACCAGACCGAAGGCTCCGTTCCATCGATCACCGTCGCCTGGAACGCACAGGCCGTGCTGTCCTGCTGGTTGCCGAAGGCGTCCTGACCCCGCGCCTGGTACTGGACCAGGAGCGAGTCGTTCGGCGGGTTGTTGTCGAGAAGCGTGGGCGTCCACTCCGCCGTGTACGGCAGTGACGTGTCGGTCGACAGCAGCGCCCAGGCTGACCAGGTCGTCCCGCCGTCAGTCGACTGGCGCGTGTAGAACGAGGCCTGGACCGCGTCCGGATCGTCGGTAACGGTCAGCGTGTAGCTGCCGCTATCGTAGATCTGCGTGCCGGGACGACTCGCATCCACGTCGGCGAAGTCGGCCGGGCCGTCACCGGTGCAGTCGGTCAGGGTCATGCTCTGCGGCGGCAGAACATCAAGGGTGAACGTGACCGGCACCGTATAGTTGTAGGTCTCGTTCCCCCGCGTGCTCGTCAGGCCGGCGTCGTCATACGCCGACATCCGCAGCTTATACTCCGTCTCGCCATTGGCATCCATGTCGTACAGCGACCGGATGTAACCGAAGTCGATGTTTTCACTGCCGTGCGTCGTCCACCAGTGGAACGACGTCGCGGTGGTGTCGTTGCCGAAGGGCTGGCCGGGGAAGTTGACGCCGATGACATTCGTCGTCATCACCCCGTAGGCCTTCGGGATGAACTCGGTCGTGGTGCAGACATCATTGTCATTGTCCGCGCTGTGAGCACCCAGCTCGACCGTGCCCGGGACGTAGACGTACTGCGCGCCGCCCGCCGAACCGTAGGTCGGATAGGCAACGTAGTAGACACGGTCCGTATCGCCGGTCACCTCCACGGCCACCGCTTCACCGTCGCGAATACCATCCTCGTTGTCGTCCGACTCGGGGGTGTATCCGGAGGGGTTGTTGGTGGCGTGGTAGACCTCGAGCTCGGTCACCTCGTCGACCGTACCGTCGCCGTCATCATCGATGTTGTTCGTGGTCGACTCGTCGATGTTGTACCAAACCACCCGCTGGGTATGGGTCGTCGTCAGCGGGTCGTTGTTGGCCGCGTTGATGTCCCAATAAGGATCGAACGTGAAGAACGCATCGCCGTCGTTGTCGCGGCGGTCGTTCTGCGCGTGCGTGCCGTCGCCGTAGGTTGCGGCCGCGTCCGCGGTCGAGTCCTGCGAGGCGTTGAGCACCTCCGGATCGTTCGTATCGATACCCTCTTCCACGTTGTCGACGGTGTTGTCCTCATCGTCGTCGACGCTGTTCGTCTGCAACGTGAGGGAGTCACCGTCGTCATCGTAGGCCTGAAGCCCCGGATAACCGGCCGTGGCGTTCACCCCCGGCGGGTCGAGCGAGAGGACTTCCCAGGCGTACGTGCCGGCGCTCGCCCGGTCCGTGTACAGCTCGGCGACCCCGTAGACGACATCGCTGTCGCTCGGCGTCTCCGCCTTGAAGTGGACGTAGCGGCCCAGATTGTAGGTCGGATTGGTCGGCAGGATCAGGTTCACGACGTCCGGGGTGGCCGTCTCGGTCGCCACCGTCTCGAGCCAGGTGAGCTTCGAGACCGTCGGCCGCGCCTCGTCGATCTCGCAGAAGAACGGCGGGTCGTTCGACTGATCATCCAGCGCGTAGCGCGTGGCCATATCGATCGACGTGTCGGTCACCGCGAACGGAATGGCCAGATTCTGCTGCTCGGCCAGAGCACCGCCACCGACCGAGTCGGTGACCGGGCTTTCCAGCTTGAAGCCCCGGATGACGTCCCGCCAGCGCGCCGTGTCGGCGGTGGCCAGGAGGCGCACCTCGTAGAAGCCGTGCTCACCATCCAAGTCGGTTGAATCGAGGAACCAGTCGTAGACGATCCCCGCCGGATCCCCGGCGCCCGCCGCGTCACGCGGGCAGTCGCAGAGGCCGTCGTTGTCGACATCGATGAACGGCTCGCCCGAATCGTACCAGCCGTCACCGTTCTGGTCGAAGAATGGTTCGGGGTAATCCTTGACGCTATTGCCATTACCGGCGTTGGGGCTGGTGTCGTCCCAGTCGCCGTCGTTGTCCTTCAAATCCGAACCCAGCGCGACCAGCTCGACCGCGTTGACCGGCATGTTGGAGAAGCCACTGAGCACGGTGCGGGTGTCGACCTGAGAGAAGTCGGCCGTGACGTTCAGCAGGTCACTGATGGCCGGAATGACCGTGTCATCCGTCACCTGCGTGCTGTCGTGCACGAAGACGAGGAGGTTGATGTAGTCATCCCGCGTGTAAATCTGCTTTGGATTGAAACGGTCGGCGAATTGGATCAGATCGTCCGTCGGATCCCCCGCCGTACCGTTGTCGTCCAGGAGCACCAGGCTCGGAGCATTGATGTCGTTCAGAATCTCGATCGCCGTGCTGTAGACCCCATCCTCCACCGCTTGGAGGTTGAAGGCCCACTCCGCATTGGCCGCCGCCGGAAGCGTGATCGGGCCGAAGCCATTGCTCCCATTGATGGCGCCCCGCCCGATCGGCGTCGAGGCGGGCCCCGTCGCTCCCTGGATGAAGACGTGGATCGAGTCGCCGCAGGGGGCCGAATTGGCATCACCCCAGATGTAGCGCGTCCACTCGTCGGCGTCCTCGATGCCGTCATTGTCGGTATCCTCGTAAACCGCCCGGACGTGGATCAGATCGTCCGCGGTGTCCGCGATGTAGTCACGCGGCGGGCAGACAGGCCCGACGAAGAACGACTTCTGGAAGACCAGCGCCGAGGAGGCGGGTCCCACCGCGCCCCAGTATGTGACCGGCACGAGCATGAACCAGACCTCGTCGCCTTCGGCGAGGGCCTCGCCGTCGGTGGTCGTCTGGCCCTCGCTGATGTCGATCTGCGCCCGCTGGCTGATGTTCGCGTCCAGCAGCTGCGAGTGGATGTTGCTCACGGACAGCGCGGCGTCCAGGTGGTTGCTAATCATGAGATCGGTCAGCGCACCGGCGCCGTTGTTGGTGAAGAAGATGAGCCAGTGGTCGACCGGATCGGAAGCCCCGATCTCCCGCCAGGACAGGTAGGCGTGGTCGGTGATATCGGGCCCGGGCGCCACATTATAGAACTTGGAGGTGTAGGCGCTGACCTCTTGTGTGAAGGTACTCGTCGCCGGCCAGATCTCCTTGTCCTCGAAGATCGGGCAGAGGTGCGCCTCGTTGGTGGTGGTCAGGTCAGCCCCTTGGCTGATCGTACCCTGGATCGGCGTGTTGTCACCATCCTGCAGCTGGAGCAGCGCGCCCACCGGGAGGCGGTTGCTGTTCAGGTCGGTCGCCTGATCCCAGTCGGTCACGGTGACGTGACCCAACCCGTTGACCGGGTCATTGACCGCGGCGATCGTGACATCGCCCCAGATGTCATCCGGCAACAAGTCGTTCGGATGGAGCACGAAGTTGGTGGTGTCGATGTTGCTCGGGGCCGCCAGCGGCTCGCTAAGCCAGATGTCGAGCACGTCGTCGGCCGGGTTCGAGGGCGTTCCGTTGTCATCGTAGCTCGCCCGGGTAATCCCGATGGCGCGCTCGAGCGCGACGGCCGAGATGTCGACCCCGCCGACCGCCTGATAGTCCGTGGGCGCAGCGGCGTTGATCACCTGGATCGTCGAGTTGGTGGCCCAGTTGATATCATCACCCGCGGGGATGTTGATCTGGACGCAGTTCGTGTAGCCCGCGTTCTGGAGCGACTGGCTGGCGTTGCCCGCGGCGGCCCAGCTCGCACCACCACCGGCCAGCGTGTACTGGTTCGACATGATGCCCGCGAGGCTCGAGGCGAGCACCGGCTCGGAGTAGACCAGCAGGATGTCACCGCTGGCGCCATCACCGGAGGCGAAGTGGGCACCGGTCAGCGAAGGGCCGGCCGTGTTGTCGATCATCAGCCGCTGGCTGGCATTCTCACCCGCGGTCGCCGTATTCCAGGCAACGGCGCCGGCCGCCATGTAGAGCTTGGTGATGCCCGGGTACATCTGGCGGAAGTGGCCGCCCGCGGTTCGCGTGATCGTCAACTGGTTGTTGGCGGCCGCGAAGCCTAGCGTCGGCAGGGTACCGTTGAGGCCCGCCAGCTCCGGCGTGCTGAGCCAATCGGCCGACGCGTACCCGCCGCTGGGCGCCGTGATGTCATCATCGAACGTCACGATGATACTGACATCATCCGCGTTCGAGTCCTGCCAGCCGTTGTCGTACCAGTCAGCCGACAGCGTCACCGACACCATGACCGGACCGGTGGTGATCGGTACACGCGCGTGGCTCCGCGGAGGATCGGCGCCGGCAACGCCGGTGAAGCCGTCCGCCGCCAGCGTGTCGGCCTTGGTCGCGATGGCGATCGAGTCGGTACCGGCGACGGGCCGATTGGCGGCCAGGAAGCCGGTGATCTCCACCACGCGGCGATCGAGGTCGCTCGGAATCCCGACGCCCCCGTTCGGCTGCGTGTTGAAGGTCGCCCCGCCGCCGGCCCAGTCGAACCCGATCGCGACGAAGTCGATCTGCTCGACGTCGGTCACGTGCTCGTTAAAGACCACGCGCAGGGCGCCGTTGCCGCCATCGGCATCCGGATCCCACGTGGCGGCGCGGATGTACTGTCCGCCCGCGGAGGGGAAGGAGGTGAAGTAGTCCGACATTGTGCCGCTGCGGTCCTGACCGCTTGCTGGCGTCGCTCCCACGATGAGTCCGGTCAACACCATCGCGAAGACCGAGACCAGAATCAGGGAAAACTTACCGCTCGAGTTCATGCCCTTTCCCTCCCTCACATGAGAGTGCCTACCGCGAAGGAACTCTATCTTCGCCGCTCGCGCCCCGAGCCGGCTTGACTTGCGTTTCCTTGCTCGTTCCACCGCCATCCTCCTTCAGGAACCTTCCCTACAGCGCGACAGCGCGTGGAAAAGCATCAACCCCTATGAACGAGACCCCACCCTTCGACAGGCTGCGCGGTGCGGTGTGCTGCGCGCCCCCGAGGACGGAGTCCTGGCCACCACGAGAATCAGGGAAGAGAGGATCGAATCCGCTGGAGGAGTGGACCGAATCGCCCCGGGTCGCCGACAAGAGCGACCCGGAACCGGTCTGAAAGCAGCGGGGGCATACGCCCCGATGGAGTACCCCTCGAAACATCCCTGTTCGACTCATAATCCCTTCAAAATGCCTAGGGTTACCACTCGGGCGGCACTATTGCAGAGGTGCCGAATTCTGTCAACGCAAAATCAAGGCAGCTCACAAACTAGTGAACTCCGGACCTGCAATTGACGGATCCTCGCCCGAGTCCCCCGCTCTATTCGGGCCCTTTCGCCTCATGCGAAAAAGCCGGCCCAACGTATCATGGCCTCCAGACGAAGTCAACGTCGGCCATGGGTAGTCCTAACCCAACACTGCACGGTTCGACTGCCCCCCTTACAATCCTTATCTTTTTTGTGTTTGCGCCATCCGACCTTACGGACGAGCGGTCGGGGGCCGCACCGGAGACCGGCGGGGGAGCCAGCGTGCGCTTGAGCCGCCTGGGGATCGAACCCAGGACCCTCGGCTTAAAAGGCCGATGCTCTGCCAACTGAGCTAGCGGCTCAACTTCCGCGCGGATCGCAGATTGCGCGACACCGCAGCGAATCGGAAGGTGGCCGAGGGTCCTCCTCGGCAGCACCTCGGGGAATTCCTCACCATACTATGGAACCGACCCCTAGCGTCAAGCGCTGGTTGGGACAACGAGTTGATCGCGTCCCGGGCCGACGGAGACCAGCCCGATGGGGGCACCGCACTCGGCCCTCAGGCGCTCCAAATAGGCACAGCTGGCGGCCGGCAGCTCATCCCACGCGGACACCGCGGAAAGCTCATCGCTCCAGCCGGGCATCTCTTCGTACACCGGCTCCGCCGATTCCAGGCCCCGGCCCGAAAACCAAGGCGGGCCGCCCCGGTAGCTTACGGCCACGCGCAACGGATCGAGACCGCCCAGCACGTCGAGCTTGGTGATGACGAGCTCGGAGATACCGTTGATCCGCACGCTCCGCCGGGCCAGAACAGCATCGAACCAGCCGCATCGCCGCGGCCGACCGGTCGTGGCGCCGAATTCACCCGCGCGTTCGCGGAATGCATTGACCGTCTCGCCGTGAAACTCGGTGGGAAAGGGGCCGAGTCCGACACGCGTTGTGTACGCCTTCAAGACGCCGATGATCCGGTCAATGCGCGTGGGTGGGATGCCCAGACCGGTACACGCGCCCCCGATCGTGGTGTTGGAGGAGGTCACGTACGGGTAGGTCCCGTGATCGATATCGAGGAGAGTGCCCTGGGCACCCTCGCACAGGATCCGCC
>CAYOGX010000180.1:0-7658 GCA_964403235.1 uncultured Planctomycetales bacterium
CTGCGTGACCAGATCGTGATAGTACGGGTAGTTGTAGTACGTGGTGATCGTGGGAAGTTCCTCGAACCCCTCAACAAGCATGCCCTTCTTGTCGAAGCTGTTGAACCCCTGCGGGCCGGTGAGCGTCTCCATGCCCAACGCCCTGCCCCAGTCTTCCACCGCGTCGAACAGGGCGGTGGCGACGCGCTGATCGTTCACGCTGTCGAACCATCCGAAACGGAGGTTCTTCGTCTTGGCCCTTTCGTTGGCGGAACGGCTCATGATCGCTGCGATCCGGCCCACGACCTCGGATCCGTCCATGGCCAAGAAAAGCTTCGCGTCGGCATTCTCCAAGGCGGGGTTCTGTTCCCGCGAGAAAGTCGCCAGCTCTTGCGCAATGAGCGGAGGAATGTAATACGCGCTCCCTGCGTAAAGCGCCATCGGAAAACGGACAAACGCCTTGGCTTCCTTGCTCCCTTGTACCTCGATGACATCGACGTTGGTCATGATCGTCCTGTCAGACCCCGCACGTCTGTTGCCCTCTATGCCGGTCCCTGGCCTAGCTCGACTGCCGTAAGGGTACAGTGGTCACTCGATCGGTGTAAATATCCGCTCGACACCGTCGTGCAACCGATTCGCAAGGGTGATTCTATCGGTGCCAGTAATGGGCTCCGGTCCGAACGTGACAATGACCTCGTGCCAGGGCAAAGCCAGCACGCCGATCAGGTGCCACAGGAAAGATCGTTCGGGTCCAAACGCCTTCAACTCCGACTCGGGAATCCGACCGTCGGGGGTGCGGAGAAACGGGTTGGGTCCGAAGATCATGACCTTAGAGGGAGGAGGATAGCCTGGGGGGGTTCGGTACGTCAAGCTCAGATAATGGACTGCGGTTCCCGTTCGTACGGCGGATTCGAGGAGCCCGCCGCGAAAGAGGCGCACGCCACTGCCGCGGGGGAATGTGGTTTCCGGCGTTTCCGGGGCCAGCAGGAGGCTCTGGCCTTGCTCAATCGCCCTGACCATCAGGTCGTTGACCCGAGGCGTGTCCTCCTTGACGCGGTGGACGAAGATTGACCCGAGCCCTTTGACCAGAGCGCCTATCAGGCGTATCCGTCCGACGGGGGCCTCGACGATACAGACGGCGTCGCACAGGACGTTCACGACGAAGAAATCGATCCAGGCAAGGTGATTGATCACTAGGAAGAAAGGCGGCCTCGGCGGCGTGCCGTGGACGGTAATCCGGGTGCCCATGATTCGGGACATCGTCCTGACCCAGACCCGCGAGACGGCGCCACGGGCCTTGCGCGACACCGCCTCCGAGACCAGACCCAGCAAACTGACGCAGACCAGCGCCACAAAGCACACGAGAGCCCACGCCAACAGCCCGGCGAACCGGATGCCTGCCCGAAACGGGGCCAAGAGGTGTACGCGTCGTACGGGGCGCGCTTCGTCGGATTCGGCTGGACGGGTTTCGCCCATCATCGTTCCTGCTCGGGCGTCCGCTCCCTCGCCCTTCGCAAAGGCGCGTCAAGATTCATCCTTTTACGCCCATCGGACCCGCTTGCCAAGCCCGCTGGGATTCGTATCCTCGCGGGGCATGCGGGTCACACGGTACCTGGCCATCCTCGGTCCGGGCATCCTCGTCGCCGCGACGGGCGTGGGTGCGGGCGATTTGGCCACGGCCAGCCTGGCCGGCAGCGTCCTGGGGGTGACGGTCTTGTGGGCGGCCGTTCTGGGCGCGGCCCTCAAATTCGTCCTCAACGAGGGCGTCGCCCGCTGGCAGCTCGCGACGGGCGACACCCTGCTCGAGGGATGCGCGACCCACCTGGGCCGACCGTTCCAGGTGTGCTTCCTCATCTACCTGCTGCCATGGAGCTTCTTCGTGGGATCGGCCTTGATGGGCGCGTGCGGCGTGACGGCCAATGCCATCCTGCCCGTCTTCGACGATCCCAGCCGGGCCAAGGTCGCCTTCGGCGTGTTCCACAGTGCCCTGGGCGTCGTGTTGGTCCGCGCGGGCGGTTATCGCCTGTTCGAGAAGCTGATGGGTGCGTGCATCATCGTGATGTTCGTCACGGCCATCGTGACGGCGGTGCTGGTCCGGCCCAACGTCGAGGCCGTTCTCGCCGGGCTGTTCGTGCCCAATATCCTGTCGGTCGACAACGAAGGACTTGTCTGGACCATCGCGCTGATGGGCGGCGTGGGCGGCACGCTGACGATCCTGTGCTACGGCTACTGGATCCGCGAGGAGGGTCGCAGCGGACCCGAGGCGATCCGCGTCTGCCGCATCGACCTGGCCGTCGGCTACGCCATGACGGCCCTGTTCGGCATCGCGATGGTGGTGATCGGTAGCAAGGTTCACGTCGACGCGAGGGGGGCGGGTTTGATCGTGGCCTTGGCTGACCACCTGACCGAATCGCTCGGCTCCGTCGGGCGATGGATGTTCCTGTTGGGGGCGTGGGGAGCCGTGTTCAGCAGCCTGTTCGGCGTGTGGCAGAGCGTGCCCTACCTCTTCGCCGATTTCCTGTCGATGGCCCTGCGCGATCCCCCGGCCGCGCGCCAAGCGCGTGTGTCAACGGCGTCAGGGACCTATCGCGTCTACCTCTACGCCCTGGCCTCCGTACCCGCGATCGGGCTGTGGGTTAGCTTCAAACAGATGCAGAAGTACTACGCCGTCATCGGGGCCTGCTTCATCCCGCTGCTGGCGTGCGTGCTGCTGTACCTCAACGGCCGCAAGCAATGGGTCGGGCAGCGCCATGTGAACCGTCTGTGGACGGTGCTGGTGCTCGTGTTGGCCGTCGCGTTCTTCGCCCTGGCCGGCTGGTTAGAGGCCCGATCGAGCTTCGCGGGGTAGACAGGGCCGCGCCGCCTGAGACGCCGCCAGACCCCGTTTTCGCTAGGAGCGTGTCGTGTCGTGCTCTCGGGTGGCATGGGCAGGCTGAGCGAGGCACGAGCGAAGTTTGCCCGTGCGATAGCGTGTCATCGTGCGAACACGGGTAAACGCCGACCCTCACGGGTCGGAGCCTACCCATGCCACCCGCTCGCGCGAGACTCTCTGACTGAAAACGGCACTACACGCTCACGTCATGCAACAACTGTCTGTAGTACACGTAGTTCTCCCACGGGATGTCAGGCGGCATTGCGTGATCGCAACCCGGGACGTAGCCGCCGGCCTGCATGAGCGGAATCTTCTCGTCTACCATCTTCTTGATGGCCGCCTTGTTGCTTGCCAGGATACGCTTGTCCATCCCGCCACCGATGAGCAGATCCTCGCCGAACTTCCGTCGAAGCGCGACCACGTTCATCCCGGCAGCGACTTCCATCGGGTAGATGAAGTTAATCCCTACATCAAGCCAGCAGGGAATAAGCTCCTCGACGTTGCCGTCGCTATCGAGCATGAGCACGTCGATGCTCGCCCGGTGCAGGCGGTCGGTGATCCGACGATACTGAGGCAGGAAGATCTCGCGGTAGAGCGCGGGGCTGAGCAGCGATGAGGTCTTGTAGGCCATGTCCTCCCAGAAGACCGCGAAGTCGTACTCGACGCCCTCCAAGGCCTTTTCCAGGACGCCGAGCGTGCAATCGGCCATTTCCGTGGCCGCCTGCTCCAGGAAGGCGCGATCGTCGTAGACGGTCAGGCTGATGCCCTCGACGCCCATCCAGTTTCTGAGCCATCCGTAGAGGCTGCCACATCGGATCCCCAGTGCGAAATCACGGGGCGTGTATTGCTTCTTGATGCTGTCCCAATGAACGGGGAAGCGGGCCGGGCTGTCCGGGTTCAGACGTCTCTTGAACTCCGGCCACTGCGCCCTGCCGCCAAGAGGATACTCGACATATTGCGGCATGGCGGGAGGCGGCACGTCCTTCAGTTTCCTCTTGATGACCCCGTCGGTGTCACGATAGGTCTCGTAGTCTCCCGTTTCCTCGAGCGTCTCGTGCTCGAATCCGGGACACAGACCGACGTTCACGGGCACGATCTCGAAGCGGTCATAGCCGCCCACGCGATCCCAGTTTGAGTCGTCAGGGAGGCCCTCGGCCTGCCAACGCCGTATGGTTTCCTCATACGGCCCCATCTCCCAACGGTACAAACGATCCCTATCGCGGTAGTGCGTCGTTGCCACAAAACGCTCTCGTGAGTTCATTGCAGCAGACTCCTCCTGTCAACAATTGAGCCGGGGCATTGTCGTCTTGAAGAAGACGTGACGGGTAGCTGCAAGGCGTTCCGGCAGCGACCCTCTGCTATCCTCCCGGTTTGCCCATGCAGATGAGTCGACCCCCTTTCAGGGCAATGTACAGTCGTCCGCCGGCTGCGGCCATGCCATCGAAGACCGGCTGCGACTCGAGTTCGTATTCTACGAGCCTTTTTCCGTCCGACGTCGAGAAGGCACACAGCAATCCACCTTTTCCGTGGCCGATCGCCGCCGGAGCGTCGTCTGGACCGATCTCGTCCGGTGGGCCGGCGACGAAGAGCGTCTGGGGCGCGAGCACCATCGCCCTGGCCTGGAGCCCCACACGCTCGGACCATCGACACTCGATCCGGTTCTTGAAACGGACCGGACGTTTGCGCTTCTTCTTGGCCGACGGCTTCTCCAGCGGCGTCTTGATGACGTTCGGCTGTCTGTCGCACGCGAACAGGCGGTAGTGCGTCCGGCCCAGGCCGATGTGACTGCCGTGTGTAGCGTATTGGTTGCTGCGTCCGAACCCATAGACGGACGACGCGTCGAGCGCGAGCACCCGGCCGGCGGGCACCTGATTGCCGACGCGCGGCCATCCGCCCCAGCCGCTGCCCATCTTCGTTCCAAGTACCCAATACGTCCGGTGCCACCAGGAATCATCCAGGAAGCCCACCGAGCTGAAGAGGTGCGGCACGTCCGGTTTCTGCTCGGCGCCGCTCCGGTCGAATCTCTTGTCACGCATATAGACCGATGAGCCGTCACTCGAGAGGACATCAGGGAGGGCGCCCGACAGATCAAAACCCCGGACGCTTTCCAGCCGTTCCTGTCCGGTCTTCGGATCGCGACTGTCCATCCGTGTTTCCGAGAGCTTCTCTCCGGTCTTGGCGTCAAGCCGGTACAGATAGATCCCGCCGTCCAGATAGGAGGACCTGCCCGCAGCGAAGTACGCGACGCCGTCCTGGACGAGCACGTTGCCGTGCACCGGCCAGACCGATTCCAGTTGCCCGTAGGCCACGACGCGCCGGTCCTCCGGCCCTGCCCGGAAGCGCCACACCAGCCGGCCGTCGCGGGCACGGAGGCAGTAGACCCACCCGTCGGCGGAGCCGAACAGGGCCAGCCCTTTCCAGATCGTCGGCGGCGAGTCCACGCGACCCCCCGCGGTGTACTGCCAAACCCGCCCGCCGTCGGTCGCACGGAGCGCGTGCACGGTGTGGGTGTCGATCGAGGCGACGAAGACCTGTCCCTCGGCGACGACGACACTGCTGAGCCGTTCGCCGAGGTCGGCCCGCCACGCGCGTTTCAAGTCGGTGGGAACGGGCGACGTCGTGGCGCCGGTTCGCGCCGGATCGTGGCGATACGTCGGCCAGTCGCTCTGCGGCTGGGCTGACAGCAACACGCCTCTGGTGGCGATCTCCTGATACGCTGGGCCGTGCTCGATCCGCTTGGACGCCTGGACGTCCGGCCTTGGGCTCGTCGGCGTTCGCTTTGGGGCCAGCGCGTTGAACCCGTTTAGTTTGGCCTGGATGAAGCAGGCGCATGCGTGAGGCGGCGCGTAAAGCAGCCCGTTGCACGGCACGATCCCATACTGACACGCCCCGCGGACCCAGTGATGAGCTAGGGCCTTTCCCGACGCGACCTCGATGAACTCGACACCCGCCCTGCCGACCAGAAGATATTGCTGCGTCGCCTTGTTCCGGTAGCATCGATGATGGGTCATCCCGGGGCGGAAGAAGGCCTTGTCCGGCGGCCGCCGTTTCTTGACCTCGCCCGTGATCGGATCGCGTCCAACAGTGATCCCCGGGTCCGGTGCGCGGACGAGCTTTCCGGTCCACACCAGGCCGCCGGCCACCAGGATGTCCACCGGCGCGTTGTACGTCTCACAGCACGCACAGCGCCACAGCTCCTTGCCGGTCTTGGCCGACAAAGCGATCAGCTCACCGGTTAGCCCCCCGCCCTTGGTGATCGCCTCCCACCGCACCCGCCTGGCACCGGTGGCATCTGTCTTCGCCCGATCGCGCGCCGCGCGATCGGCCGTCAACACCACGTCGTCGTGGACCACGAGCGTCGGCGTCGACCACCCGGGGCGGTTGAGACTGACGGGAAGCCTGGTTTGCCACTGCTCGCGTCCCGATCCAGCGTCCAGGCACACCACCTCGTCGGTGTTTCGGAAGAACACCCGCCCGCCGGCGACGGCCAACGTCAGCGGCATCAGCTCAGCGGTGTCGGGGCCAGACCGCTTCCACAACAGGTCGCCCGTGTCGGCCTTGATTGCGAGCAGGCGTTTGTTGCGGGGAGACGGGTTGGCGCCGCGTCGCCCGCCGGCCGAAGCGGGTCGATCCGGGCCAACGTTTCCCGCCACGAGGAAGAGCACACCGTCGCGGTGCACGATCTCGAGCGTGCCGTCGGTTCGCTCGAACGTCTTGACGGTCTTGCCCGTCGCGGCATCGAGCGCGCTGACCGGCTTGCCGTACCCCAGCGTGACGTAGACCCTGTCCTTGACGGCGACGAGTCTTCGTTGTAGCTCGGCCGGGCCGCTGCGAAAGCTCCTCAGATGCCCCTCCCAAGGCCCGATCGGCCGGGTCCACAGGACCACGCCGTTGAACGCGTCCCGCGCGACGAGCTTCCACTTGGGGGGCAGTGCGACCGACGCGGTCGGTCCCTCGTCAACGACGTAGAAGATCCGTCCGCCCGACGACACGACGACGCTCACACCGGACAGATGGTCGTGGCTCCTGGCCCATCGGGGCCCGCCAATCCACTGGACGTGGTGCGGCGGACCCACGACCGAATCGTCGGCGACGACGTTCCCGTCCGGACCGTGAAGCGCGTGCGTCCATTCGTCGATGGTGTCCGGCCGGGGCTTGACCGTCTTGGTCCACCGGCCGTCCCGCTTGATGTACGCCACGCCGTGCGGACACAGGACCCGCATCACCTCGTCCATGCCGATCTGGCCAAGGTCCGCCGACACGAGCAGGTTGACCATGTTGTCCGTGTACGGCAGCTGGGCGTTCGTCCACCGCTCGACCGACACGTTGCCGTAGCGCCCGCGCGACCGAATGTGCGCGCGGGCCTTCTCGACGTTTGCCGCGTCCGCGTCCAGACCGTGAACCAGGTAGCTCTCGTTCGCACGCAGCGCAGCCGTCAGCCCGCCATCTCCGCACCCGACGTGAACGACGAAGCCCCCTTTGATGCCCGTGGTGGCAAGGAGGTCCTTTGCCCCTGGTTGCTCGGACGATCCGCCGGCGCGAACCGAACACACGCCCGACAGAAGGAACAGACCCACAAGTCCGCCAACAAATCCTCGCGATCTCGGTCTTGTGTTCATGGCCGATCGGGCTCCTTTGTTCCAACTACTTCTTCCCCATGCATATCAAGCGGCCGCTTCTGGTCGAGATGTAGAGCCGCCCGTTGGCGGCGATCATGCCGTCGAAGACGGGCGGTGAGTCGAGCGGGTACTCGGCCAGCTTCTTGCCGTTGGTGGGGGAGACCGCCCACAGCATCGCGCCCTTTCGG
>CAYOGX010000181.1:0-7656 GCA_964403235.1 uncultured Planctomycetales bacterium
GATGGCCGGCTGGTCGGCGCGGGGCATCACCGCTTCTGCGACACCCGCTGGATCGCCGGCCCTCCGGTCCTTCGTGACTGACTGGCGGCAATCCGAGCCGTCTGTTTGGTAGGCGGAGGTATCAAGTTTGCTCGACGATGACGACGTGCACGACGCCCGGTCCGTGCATGCCGGTGACGAGGGTAAGCTCGATGTCGGCCGTCTTGCTGGGCCCGGTGATGAGGGTCTGACAGGCCTGGATGGGGCGGGTCTCGTAGCGTCGGGCCCAGTCGAGCAGGTCGGCCACGATGAGGTCCGTGGGCAGCAGGACGATGTGGGCCGGCGGGGCCAGGCCGACCAGCCGACGTCGCGGGCCCCCGCTGCCGAGGACGACCGTGCCGGTCTCGGCGATGCCGAGTTGGGCGGCCGTGATGCCGACGTCGGCCTCGAAGCTCGGCTTCAAACCGACGTCGTCGCGGACGGCCGTCAACGTGCACCCGATGTCGGACAGTCGTTGTCCCAGCGCGTCCGGATCGACCAGGCCCTCGTCGGGCATTACCGCGCGTTTCGCGCCGAGCTCGGCGACGATCGCTACGACCGCGTCGATGGCGCTGGCGCGGTCAGCGACCTCCCGCACCGCCACGTTCAATTCGGCCGAGCGCTGCCGGAACCGCTCGATCAGGTCGCCACTGGCGGGCTGTAGCCGGGCGCGATCGGTCGCGGGGCGGGGCCGGTCACGGGTGACGGCCGAGAGCGCGTCACGAACGCGGGCGATGAATACCTCTTGTGTGCACTCGGTTTCGTCCGACGGAGTTGTGCCTTCGGGATCATGTCGGCGTTGCCAGGGATCGGCCGACACCGGTTCGGCATGAGGTCTGCGGCTGCCGTGGTCTTGTCTGCGCTCGGCTTGGACCTGATGTGGTGCGGGTATGGATGTTGGCGTGTCGACGCCATCGGGGCGCGGCGGTGTCTCCGTCGCGTGTTTCAGCGTTTCGTCCCAGACCTGGTGGAACGGTCGGTCCGCAGGCAGGGGCAGGTCTCGCACGTCGGTCCACGGGCTGCCTGCGGGGGGGACGCGTTGGACCCAGTCGTGCTGGGACTCGAGTATCAGGCCCATCCGCGCGGCTCGCCAGACCTGCCGGTACAGCCACGGGCTCGTCATCACCTTGGCCCAGCCGGCGAAGCCGATCCGCTGGGACAGCGGCACCTCCTTGAGCCGGCGCAGATCGTCGCGCATGAGGATCAGCATCTCGGGCAGCTCGATCCGGACGGGGCACGCGTCTCGGCAGGCGTCACACAGGGCGCTGACCTGCGGTAGGTCGGCCCGGCCGACGAGGGTCTCGAACAACGGCGTCAACAGCTTGCCGATGGGACCCGGGTACACGCTGCTGTAGGCGTGTCCGCCGATCTTGCGATAGACGGGACAGGCGTTCAGACACGCCCCGCATCGAATGCACCGCAGCAGTTGGCGGTACTTGCTGGCCAGGACGCGCGATCGGCCGTTGTCGACAATGACCAGATGGAACTGTTCCGGCCCGTCCTTGTCGCCGGGCTGTCGCGGGCCGTTCGTCAGATTGGTATACACGCTGATCCGTTGGCCGGTGGCGCTGAGGGCGAGGACCTTGAGCATGACGGCCAGGTCGGCCGTGCTGTCGATGACCTTCTCCAGTCCCATGATCGTGACCAGCACGCGCGGGCGCGACGTGACGAATCGGCCGTTGCCCTCGTTGGTGACGGTGATGATCGCGCCGGTTTGGGCCACGCCGAAGTTGGCGCCGGTGATGCCCATGTCGGCCTGGCGGAACTTCTCGCGGAGGATGCCCCGGGCCGATCGGGCCAGCGTCTCGGCGTCCTCGGTATACGGCACGCCGAGCCGCTCGTTGAACAGCTCGGCGATCTGCTTGGCCGACTTGTGCATGGCCGGGCCGATGATGTGCGACGGCGGCTCGTCCGCCAACTGGATGATGTACTCGCCCAGATCGGTCTCGACGACCTCCAGACCGCGGCCATCGAGATAGGGGTTCAGCCCGATCTCCTCGCACAGCATGCTCTTGGTCTTGATGGCGAGCTTGCAGCCGGCGCGTTGGGCGATGTCGCCGACGATACGGCAGGCCTGGCCGCCGTCCAGCGCCCAGTGGACCTGCCCACCGTGCTCGCGGACGTTGTCGGTGAGTTGGACGAGCTTCTCATCGAGCCGATCGAGCGCATCGTCGCGGCATTCGCCCGCCAGCGCGCGGACCGCCCACGGATCCCCCAGTTGGTGGATGGTCTCCTTGCGGGCGTCATCCTGCCGCCGCGTGGCCCGATCGATGGAGCGGGTCAACTGCGGATCGTGCACGGCGTGTAAGGTGTCTCTCTTGAAGGTTTCGTCCAAAGCGCGCCTCCAAGCGTCGCCGGGCATGCGACAATCGCCGCAACAATCATAACGCCCAGATCCGGCCTGCCCAAGCTGCGTGCGCAACGAACAGCGCCGACAAAGCGTCGGCGGGGCACGACAAGACCCTGGCTACAGGATCTCCTCCGCCAGGTACACCAGTCCCGCCAAGGTGCCGATCCATACGGCCCAGGCCAGCAACAGGGTCCCTCCCAGGGCGTGGGTCTGCTTGCGCCCCATCGCCGTCCGCCAGCGTACGACCTCCACGAGCGTGTACGCCCACAAGATCGAGCAGCCGATCCAGACCGAGATCGTGCACGCCCACAGGAGCGGGAGGAACAGGTCACCGGCCATCGGCGCCAGCAACAACGCCAGGACCGGCGCGGCCCAGGTCAGCAGCCAGTGGGCCGTGGCGTATTCCACGATCGCCAGCCACGGCCGCAGGTGGTGTTTGCGGTCCGCGTGAGGGTACGCCGCCGCGTAGAGCAGCCCGACCGCGAGGTTCACCGGGAGGATCGGCACCACGACCAACAATGGCAAGACGATGGAAAACACGTCATCCACCCCGCGATCTCGGTGGCTGAGCAACGTCAACAGGCCGATCGTCAAGGCGTTGGCCGTTATCAGCGACATACAGATCAGGCAAAAGCTTGCCGACCGGGACCGGTTGGGCTGGACCGAGAAGGCCAGGGCGAACTTCTCGGGGTGAAACAGACTGATCCGCAAGGTCTTCCAGAAGCGCTCGCGGAAGGAGAACTCGTCCGCACGCTCCCACGGCATCAGGGCGTCCGCGGAGATGCGCGTGGCCACCAGCAGCTGCGCTCGATCAAACAGGCTGCCGCATTCGCTGCATCGGCCCGTAAGATTCCCGGTCAGGTTGTAGCCGCAGACCGGGCAGAAGATTTCCTCGTCCTCGAGCGTGCCCGGTGCGGGAGGCGAAGCCGTCTCGTCCGGGGGAGCGGATGTAGGGAGATCATCCGGTCGCATCGTTCGATCCCTGGTGGGCCATGGCGGCGTCCAGGATCTCGGCGGTGTGCATCACGCGGATGGGGCTGGATCGGCGGTGCAGCACCCCGGCGATGTTCAGCGTGCAGCCGCCGTCGTTGCAGACCAGCACCTCGGCGCCGGTCCGCTCGATACAGTCGACCTTGTCGTTGACGAGCGCCTCGCTGATGTGACCGTACTTGACGGCGAACGTCCCCCCGAACCCGCAGCACTGGTCGAATTTCTCGAGCGGCCGCAGCTCAAGCCCGCCGATCTTGGCCAACAGTCGCGGCACCTCGTCGGTCATCCCCAGACCGCGGAGGTGGCAACTGTAGTGGTACGTCGCCGACGCCTCGTACCGGAGCCGCCAAGCCCGCCAGTCCACGCGCAGGACCTTCTCGACGAACTCGACGAACTCGAACAGCTTGGCGCCGAGCGCCTCGGCCCGGGCCAGGTCGCTGGGGTGGTCGGCGAAGAGCATCGGGTAGTAATGCCGGACCATCGCGCAGCACGATCCGGAGGGCGTCACGACCGTCTCGCTGTGCTCGAACACGTCGAGCATGTGTAGGGCCACGTCGCGCGCTTCGTCGAAGTGTCCGCTGTTGAAGGCCGGTTGGCCGCAGCAGGTCTGCTCGGCTGGCACGTCGAGGTCCATGCCCAATCGACGCAGCACGTTGACGACCGACACGGCCACCCGGGGGTAGAAGTTGTCGGTCAGACAGGTGGTGAACAGGTCGACGTTCACGGGGGTCTCTAACAGCCGGTTGCACGGCGGGTCCAGGGCACATCTCTCCGTTGCGGCCGCCAGTTCCGTCAGCTCTTGATGATGGGTATGGCGAACATCCGGAAGAACAGGAACAAGACGATGGCCGCGCTCATGACCGCTGCCCCAAGCAGCAACCCGACCCACGACTCGCGCTGGCGGGCGTTGCGCTTGTGGCCGAGGCTCTTGGCGCCCAGGATGAACCCAATGGCCGCGAAGAACGCCGACGCGCCCGTACCGAACAGGACGACCACATTGCGACCGGTCTTGGGGTTGAAGGCGATCGTCTTCTCCTCCGCGTTGAAGTTCTGCAGGACGACAAAGGTCAGCAGGAGCACGAACACGGTCGCGGCCGCCGAACTCACCAGCCCCAGTCGGGCCTGCAACTGTGAGTCACGAAAGTTGAGTCTGGATCGGGATCTCGATCTGGATCTGGCCACGGCCGATGCCTCCCCTTTGGGTGCTACCCCCCGGCGGCCAGGGCGGAGATCCGATGGATCAACGACCGCGTCGTGGGGTATAGGTCACGATAAATCGCCAGCCGTTCATTATACACCGCCGAGCGATGCGGGTCCGGCACAAATTCCCGGCCGGTGCGGGCGAACTGCTTTGCGGCCTCGGTGACCGAATCGATCAGCCCGGCCGCCCGTGCACCCAGCAACGCCACCCCCAGCGCCGCCGACTCGGTGGTCTCCAACACGACCACTGGCCGACCCAACACGTCCGCCTTGAGCTGCATCCACACCGCGCTCTTGGCCGCACCGCCAATGGCCTTGTGCAGCTCAATCTCAATACCCGCCTCGCCCAACGACGCCTGGTTCAGGGCGATGTCGTACTCGATCCCCTCCAGCAGGGCCTTGACGATCTGGTTGCGGGGCGTGGTCAGCCGCAGGCCCAGCACCGCCCCAACCGCTTGCGGGTCGAGCCATGGCGTACCGGTCGTGGTGAAATAGGGCAGGACAAACAGGTCGGTGGGTTCGGCCGGCAGGTCCTCGAGGATCACGTCGTAGGGGTCGACGCCGCGGCGGCCGGCCTCGGCGACCTGCTCGCCGCCGAACGTGTCGCGATACCACTTCAGCAGGCTCCCGCCGGTGAAGTTCCACGCCAGTGAGACGTGCCGGCCGCGCCCGTACGTCGGGTACCAGCACAGGTTATGCCGGCACATGACCTCCGGGTCGGGTTGGCCCGACACCAGCACCCCGATGCAGACGACCGTGCCCGTGGCGTACATCGACTCGCCCGGCTGGACCGCCGCGCCAAGGATGCCCGCCGGCTGATCGTGCAGCCCGGCCGCCACGACGCAACCAGCCGGCAGCCCGAAACGCTCGTGAGCGGCTCGATGGACTGTCCCGATCGCCGTGCCCGGCGCGACCGGTCGGGCGAACATCTCCACCGACATGCCCGTCAGGTCCAGCATCCGATCGGACCACTTCAGTTCGTTCGTATCGAGCAGCAGCGTCCGCGCCGCCGCCGAGTAGTCAACGGCCGCCTCTGCCCCTAGCGTAACGCCCACCAGCTCCTGAAAGCCCAGCCAACGCGCCGCCCGGCCGTAGACATCGGGCTCGTGCTCGCGGCGGTGCATTAGCTTGAACACGGTATGAAAACTGTTGATCGGGTGGCCCGTCAGCCGGAAGACCTCGGTGTTGTCGATCTGCTCCCGAAGCCGCTCGCACTCGGCCGCCCCCCGTGCATCGAACCCGATGATGGCGTTGCCGATCGGCTTGTGGTCGGCATCGACGGGCAAGATCGCCTCGCCCAACACGCTGCACGCCACCGACCGGATCGGATCGCCTGCCGTCGCCGCCGCCACCTCCTGACACACGGCCGCCACGCCCTCGAGCACCTCGTTCGGGTCGAGCTCGAGGTGCCCCGGCCGAGGCGACTTCATGTCGTACTCACGATACGCCGTCGCGATCGGACGACCGTCCAAATCGAACGCCACCCCCTTCGTGCCCGTCGTCCCAACGTCCAATCCCAAAATCGACATCGCCCTCACCTGTCTGACAGCCCGGGGTCCCTGGATGCGGACCGGCACAGGCGCCTCCCCGCGCCGCCCGCTCGCGCACGGAGCTTGCCGATCGACACCGCCGACCGACGAATCCGGCCCACATCATAGCCGCCTGCTCGGGCCGCTGCCAGCAGAGACGCCTCAGTCGGACCGCGTATTGACGCTTGATGCTATTCCCGTCAGGCGCCATTATTGCAGGCAGTGATACGCAGCTTCGCTGATTACCACTAGAGGACAAGACCCATGCGGAAGCTCAAGCCTGTGACACCTGGTGAGTTGCTGCGTGAGGAGTTCCTGGTCCCGATGGGCCTGTCACAGTATCGCCTCGCAAACGAGATCGATGTGCCGCCCCAGCGAATCGGCGAGATCGTAGCGGGCAAGCGTGCGATCACGGCTGACACCGACCTGCGCCTCTGCCGGTTCTTCGGCCTGTCCAACGGCTACTGGCTAAGGGCTCAGGCGGCCTACGATACGGAGGCGGCGCAAAAGGCCCTCGCCAAGAAGCTGGCGAAGATCAAGCCGTGGAAAAGGCAGCGGGTCAATGCAGGGCGCCCGGGCTGACGAGCGGTGTGCGGTGCGTCAAGACGCATCTATCCGGCTTGAGGTCGCCAACCCGCCGGAAGGTAGAGTGATTGGCGTGTCCACGTCACACCGACAGCAGCGCTGCCCCCATATAGCACTCACTGATGCCGTCTAGGCCCCGCAAAGAGAAGAACCAGCGATGTAATGAGACCAACTGGGGCAAGAATGAAAAACATCCCCGCAGCGAGCAGGAAAGTGGTGAACTCACCGAGGCCGGCTCCCCCCCCGCACACGGTCAGCTCTATCTGGAATCCGACGAGAGTTGTAGCAGCGTAGATCACCGTTGCCAGAAAGGCCGTCAAAGCGCGGTAGTGGTAACGGTTGCCCGCCACGACAAGCGCAAGTACAAAGACGAAGCTGATCAAGAAGAAGACTACGTGGAAGGTGCCATGGCCGTGGGAGGCGCGAGCGTGCGCGTGGCAAATCGATGTCGTGGACGCCACAATGGCGGCGGCCAGCGGAATGAGGCGAGATAGTGCGTGTCTCCCGCGTCCCATCGATAGCCCCGGGCTGTAATGGGTATGCGGACCGACCTGCCGGACTACGCGTAGCTCGCATCGGCCGGGGCGCCGTGCTTCGCCTCGCGCTCGGCGCCGACGCGTTGTTCGTATCCGCTGGCGCGGAAGGCGGCCAGGGCGTCCGGCTCGATGCCCATCTGCTCGCGGACGTGGCCGATCAGGGGGCGCGTGTCCGTAAAGAACGCGCCGCGGACGATCTCCTCTGCCTTGACCACGTCCTGTTTCGCGCGGGCGTCGGCCAGGGCCTTCTGATCCACCAGCAGCGCCTTGGCGAACAGCTCGTGCGCGATGCTGACGGTCTGGATCATCGCCTCGATCTTGCCCTTGAGATTGTGCGACTGGTCGACCATGTAGGCGATGTCGAGCGGCCGGCCTCGCTCATGCTCGGCCGAGACGATCTCCAGGAAGATCCGATACGCCTGGTACGGATCGATGCTGGCCAGCGTCA
>CAYOGX010000182.1:0-2715 GCA_964403235.1 uncultured Planctomycetales bacterium
ACCTATTCCTCGTGGTTCCCTGACCCCGCCGCCACTGGAGACCGACCGATGCAGCCGGCCCTACTTCCGTTTTCCGAACAGGACCGTGCCGACGCGGATGACGGTCGCTCCCTCCTCGATGGCGACCTCGAAGTCCTGCGTCATGCCCATCGAGAGGTGCTTGAACTCGGGCCCGGCCAGCTTCTCGCCGGCGATCTCCTCGAACAGCTCGCGCGTCCTAGCGAAATGGGGCCGGACCTTCTCGGGATCGTTGACCAGGGGCGCCATCGTCATCAACCCGATGATTCGCAGGTGGCCCAGTGTCTGGACCTGCTCGATGAGGTGAGTGGCGGCCCCAACGGCCACCCCCGACTTGGTCTTCTCGCCGCTGGCGTTGACCTGCAAAAACGCGCGGACGATCGTGTTGGCGCGGGCGGCCTGGGCGTTCAGCTCCTCAGCCAGCCGGAGGCTGTCCAGACTGTGCAACCAATGAAGCCAGGGCAGCAGCAGGCGGACCTTGTTGCGCTGGAGATGCCCGACCATGTGCCAACGCGGTCCCTCGCCCTCCGCATCGCCGACAGAAACGCCCAGCGTCTCGGCGCGTTGGGTCAACTGCTGGACCCGGCTCTCGCCGATGTCCCGGTGTCCCAGGTCGATCAGCCGGCGAATGGTCCTGACCTCGACGGTCTTGGTGACGGCCACGGTCGTGACCGTGTCGGACCTACGGCCGACCCGCGCAGTCGCCAGGGCCACCCGGTCCAGCAGACGATACAGACGATCCTTCAGCGTGCGAGCCATCGTTCAACCTATGCTTGACGGTACGCGTCCGGCAGCGTCGGCGTCGCGCCCGGCTGCGACGCGACGTAGGCGCCGAGGCGGTTCGCGAACGCAGCGACGCCGTCGAGCGGCACGTCCCTGAGCAATGCGTCAGCCATCGCGGCCGTAAACGCGTCTCCCGCGCCGACGCTGTCGGCCACCACCACGGCCACGCCGACCTCGTCGACCCAATCGTCAGCGCTGACCAGCATCGCGCCCCGCGATCCGCGCGTCAACGCGACCAGCCGCACCTCGTACTTGTCCAACAGCCCTCGACACCACGCGACGGTGTCGTCGTTTGTCGGCACCAGGTCCAGCCGCCGCAGGACGGCCAGCTCCTCATCGTTGAACTTGACCACCTGGCAGTGCCGCAGCCCTGCCTCGATCACGTCGGCCGACCAGTCATCCTGCCGCAGGTTGATGTCGAACACCTTCATGCCGCCCGCGCGGGTCAGCAGGTGGTCGATGGCCGACCGACTGGCCTCGGCCCGCTGGGCCAACGTCCCGAAGCACACCACGTCGGCGCCCGCGACCAACTCGACGAGCGACTCGGTCGCGACCAGGCGGTCCCAGGCCACGTCCGGCGTGATGACGAAGTCGTGCGTCCCGTCATCGGCCACCGTCACCTGGACCGTCCCCGTCGGTCGGTCCGGGTCTACCTGGATCGCGTCGGTCCGAGGTCCGCGGTCGGTCAGCTCGCGGAGGATCTCCCGGCCGAGGTCGTCGTCGCCGATCCGGCTGACCACGATCCCCTCGTGCCCGAACTGGTGCGCGTGGAAGGCGAAGTTCGCTGGCGCGCCGCCCAGGAGCCGCTTACCGTCGGGGAAGATGTCCCAGAGGACCTCACCCAGTCCAACCATTCGGGCCATGTCTGCCGTTGTCCGCCCGGGGTCTTGCCGTGCCTCTCTCGACCGATGCGATATTAGACCGTCATCACTTGCCCTTGTCCAGCAAATCGACGCGTCAGCGTGCCCCGTGGGCGCATCGACTCAATCGGGGCGATCGACAATCCTGCGCACGACGCCTTCGCCCGAGTCTTGGGATTCATCCCGCGCGGGACCTTCCGCGCGGCGCGAACGTCGCGGCTCGGGTCATCGCATCGCAGGTCGAGTACCCACCAACCGAACCTACTAGTCCTTCTTGCGGAAGGACAGCGCGCCGATGGTTTTGAGGCGACGACGCGTCGCGCCGAGCATCCGCATCCAGCCCCCGAGCCGCGACAACATGCCCGGCGCGTGGCAGGCGGTGATCATGCCCTCGACCATCCTTCGATGGTCCCCGTCGTACGGGAGGATATGCGGCATCGACATCAGGTCGTGGCTGCGGTAGGTGACGGTCACCTCGGGTCGGGTCATGGCCAGCAGGCCGTCCTCGCCCAGACCATGACCCGGGCCGGAGTCCTTGCAACCCGTCCACGGCCAGCCGCCCGTGGTGGTGACGACGTTGTTGACCCACTTCATGCCGGCCTCGATCCTGTCAGCGACCTGCCCGGCCCGCTCGCGATCGCGGCCGAACACGCTGCTGCCCAATCCGTATTGCTGGGCGTTGGCCAGCTCGACCGCTTCGTCCTCGCTCGCCACCGGGATCAGGCACATCACCGGGCCGAAAAACTCCTCGTTCAACAACGGTTGGTCCTGACGCACCGACGGCGGCACGAGCCAGAGGCTGGGACGATCGGCCCGGCCTGGCGCGGCCTCGTAGAGGCATTTCGCGTCGGTCTTCCGCACGCGGTCCAACTGCTCGGTCAGCAGGTCCGCCGCCTCCTGCGAGATGATCGGCCCGACGTCGTAGGCGTTCGGGTCGTTCTCCGCCAACCGCAGCGAGCCGAGCAGCTTGACCATTCGATCGGCCAGCTCCTCCGCGCGACCGGGGGGGTCGTCCACGACGATGGCGCGCTTGCTGGCCACGCACGTCTGACCG
>CAYOGX010000182.1:2725-7649 GCA_964403235.1 uncultured Planctomycetales bacterium
GACCAGCCGACCCCACAGCAACGCACGCGAGACCACGTGCAGGTTGGCGTCGGGCAGCACGATGAACGGGTCCATGCCGCCCAGCTCGAACGAGATGGGGATCGGCCTGGGCAGGTTCTCCCAGATCTTCTGTCCGGTGTCGGTGCCGCCGGTGAAACTCAGGTAGTCCATTTTCTGTTGAACGACATAGCGGCCCAAGCCCTTCCCGTAGATCGTCTGCACGAGGTCCTTGGGCGCGCCGGCGTCCTCGAACAGCCACTGCACCAACGACGCGGGATGCGAGACGGACCAGTCCGGCTTGACGACCACGGCGTTACCGGCGGCCACGCCGAAGGCGGTCGCGTCGAACGCGAACGTGAACGGATAGTTGAACGCGCTGAGCTTGGTCACCACGCCGTGTGGTTTTCGTCGCAGCGTGGCCCGATACCCCATCATCCGCAGCAGAAACGGGGTCGGCAGCTTCCTGGGCGACAGGAGACGCCGGGCGTGCTTCAGTAGGAACGCGCAGGCGTCGAGCGTGTTGTGGACCTCGGTCAGCAGGGCCTCGCTCTCGGGCTTGCCCGTCGCGTCGGTGATGGTGGCGGCCACCTGCTCTCGGTGGTCGTACAACCGCCGGTAGACGCCGGAGATCAGCTCGAGCCGCTCACCCAGCGACGTCTGGCCCCAGAGACGCTGTGCCGCGGCGGACGCGGTGTAGACGGCCGGCAGATCGTCCGGCGTGGTCGGCGTGATCTCGCACAGCTCGTGCTCGCCCAACCGCGCACGGACGGGTCGGCCCGTCAGCGGCGAGAGGATCTGTTTGCCCGTCGACGTGTCACGTGTGACCGATTCGGTGGCTTCCGTGGACATGATGGTTCCGCTCTGTTGGATCGCCCCATGCAATCGACGCGCATTATAGCGTCACCGAGACGAGATGTGCCATCAAGCCCGCCCGATTAGGGGGCGGCGGTGATCACCGTCAGCAACGTGGCCAAGCCGGCGACGACGACGGCCACCTCACCGAGGCGAATCAGGATGGTAGACGGCCAGGTATGCCCGTGCATGATTGGCTGGTTTCCTCAACAGCCAGGTCGCTCCCAGTCTTGTTTATCGGTCGCTGGGTGTCAGACGTTTAGGCCAGCCCGTCAGGATCGGCTGGCAGCCGTCCGACGCATGCCTCGCCGCGCTCGTCGCTTCGGGTTTGGCCTGACGCCGGGCTGCGTGGTAGCATGGCGTCATGATTAAGGCGCCAACGATACGGATGGAGCGCGTCTCGTGGCTGATTCTGGTTCCGGTGGGCCTGCTGGTCACTGCGGGCATCCTGGCCATTTACGCAACCGAAACACAGGAGGGATCGGGCGGCGCCCCGCACACGCTGCGCCAGGGCATCTACCTCCTGGCCAGCCTGATCGCCATGGCCGTCGCGCTGGCCGTCCCCTACCAGCGGATCGGGCGATACACCTACTTGCTCTTCATCCTGATGCTGCTCCTCTTGGTGCTCCTGGCGTTGCGCCGCAGGCCCGAGTTCGCCTTCCTCAATCCGATCATCCCGGTGGTGCGGGGATCGGCCCGGTGGATCCGTCTAGGCACGTCCTCGCTCTACTTCCAGCTCCAGCCGTCGGAGTTCATGAAGGTGGCCTTCATCTTGGCGCTGGCGCGGTACCTCCGCTTTCGCGAGAACTACCGCACACTGCGGGGTCTGATGCCGCCGTTCCTGCTGACGCTCCTGCCCATGCTGCTGATCCTGTTCCAGCCGGACCTAGGAACGGTGTTGTTGATGCTGCCGGTCCTGTTTGCGATGCTGTACACGGCTGGCGCGCGGCTCGCCCATCTGGTATTGATCGTCCTGCTGAGCACGCTGGCGACACCGATCGCGTGGCGGGCCATGGAACCCTATCAACGCAACCGGATTCTAGTACTGGTCGGCCAGTTGGCGCCCGCGCGCGACAAGCTGTTGGCCAGACACGCCGTCAGCAGCGCGACCCGATCGGCCGAGGGACAGGCCGCGGTCTTGCCCCCCGTCGATCTGAACTGGCACGAACGGCTGGCGCTGGCGGTGCTCATCCCGACGTTCCGGGAGGCCCAGCTCCTTCAGAAGCAAGACGCCATGGCCAGACAGGGCCCGGCGGACGCCGACGTCCTGCCGGACCCGCCGGCCATCCCCACTCGCAGCCTGCTGCTGTTCAAGGGCCGGTTCGATCCCGACGCCCAACAAGACCTGCAAATCCGAAAATGGATCGCCGGCAGGCTGACCAGACTGCACCGCCAGCAGGGCTACCAACTACGCCACAGCAAGGTCGCCATGGGCAGCGGCGCGATGGCCGGACGCGGGCTCTGGGAAGGTACCTACGTGCGATACGGTTTCCTGCCAGACCGGCACAATGATTTCGTCTACGCCGTGCTGGGGCATCAGTGGGGGATGATCGGTTGCGTGGTCGTCTTGCTGTTGTACGTCTTGATCATTCTGGGGGGCGTCGAGGTGGCGACGGCCGTCGATGATCCGTTCGGACGACTGCTGGTCGTGGGCGTCATCGCCCTGCTGGCCACACAGGTCTTCGTCAACGTGGGCATGACGATCGGCCTGATGCCCATCACGGGCATGACCCTGCCGTTCGTCAGCTTCGGCGGCAGCAGCCTGATCACCAACTTCGTCGCCATCGGATTGCTGATCAACGTGTCTCAACATCGACCGATCCGAATCGCGCGCCGGCCGTTCGAGTTCGATCACCAGGTGGACGAGCACCCAGCGTCGTTGCAGCGCTGGCTCGAAACGAGACGGTAGACTTCGGCACATCGACGGGCGGATCAGGCGGCGTCTCACTGTGATAGTAGGCATACCATCGGACGGACAGAACGACATAGACCATGAGCATCAACCAGGCGGCGGATTCGGCCCGTTGCCTGTGCCGAACCGCCCACAGGATGCCCGTGCCGATGCTCATCAGGATCAGCTTGTAGGCGATCACCGCCAAATCGCCATGCCCCCCCATCAACCAGGCCGCGATCGGGTTCAGCTCGACCAGCATGCCCAGCGCCCGCGCCACCAGCGTGAACCCCAGGTCAAACGCGCTGAGCAGCCACATGCCCGCCAACAGCAGCAAGACCCGCCGCTCCCGAACCGACCGCTCGGTGTTCATCCATCGGCCGAGGGCTCGGCGCGCTCTGTCCCCAGGGGTTCTGGAACGAGGCTCGCAGTACGTCATCATCTAGCGCATCGGCTGGATCGGACACCGAGTTTGGCTCGCGCCTCGGCGGGGTTTCCCGGTGTCGTCGTTCCTCAAACGCCAACACGAGCAATATGGGCCCGACGCCCACCCGTTGCCCAACCCGGGACCGATACGCCGGTCTGTGCCATGCCGTTTATCGGACGATGGCATCCACGCGTACGCCAGCGATCATCCGAGAGATCAGCAGACTCCACCCCACCGCCCTTCGCGGGCAACCGTCCAGGTAGTGGCCGTGTCACCCCGGCCGTATAATCGTCTACGACGCGGAAAGTGATAAGACCGAAGCGTGAACGGGGAGCCGATCCAACGTCGTTTCGCGATGGTGGCGGCGTTCGCCTGCCTCGTGGGCCTCGGGCCGTCCGCATGGGGCTACCAGGAGGCGCCCTCGCTGGCGGCGCGGGCGGCGAGGGGGGAGCTGCCTCCGGTGGCGAGGCGCCTGCCGGATGAGCCCGTCGTCGTCAAGCCGGTCGAGTCTATCGGCAAATACGGCGGGACGTGGCCGGCTCACTCCTGACCGTCCGACTTGACCTTCGCCACAGGAATAGGCTCGGACAGCTTCCGTGGAGGTAGATCCTCCAGTCTCGGACCCTTCGCTGCGCCGATGATCCGCCAGATGGCCTGCACAGGTTCTGCATTTCGTCCTGTCAGGTGTCCATCTTCTGCAAGTCGGTCACAGGTGAGCCGAAGCAACAGCGCCTCTGGATGATTCCTAAGAGCGACGGGCAGCGTCGGACGCTGCCTGAACATGTCGGTAATCCCCTGCAGGTGTTCGTCAGCGTCCGTTGAGCGTAAGGCCGCGCAGGCGCTCCTCAGGAGGTGGGAGAACGCGAGGTTAAGAGCGTCCACCTCTTGGGGCTTCATGCGATCAAGGATGCCTTGGCCCAATTCCGAGTCGCGGAGTGCTATTGCTGCAATGGCCCGAGTCGGCCAGGATTCATCTGTATCCTGGTCAATGAGTTCATCCCGCACTTCGCCACCTGACCACGCCGAGGCAATAGCAAATATTGATCGGTTGTACGGGTCTTCTTTCTCTTCGAGGACACCACGCATAATCTCGCAAGCCTCGTCGGGGTTGCCCAATGCCAGCTTGATGAAAGCGTCGAGGACTTCCATCCTCTTCTTCGCAGAGTAAAGCTTCGCTATCCGGGTTTCTTCCAACGCCCCCTCATAATCGCCTCGTAGCATGAGGGCTAGGGCCTTTGCCCTGTGGACGCCAGAATTCCTCGGGTCCTCAGCTTCCCAAAGCGCACCGATTTCCGTTTCATACTCATTTAGATCTAGTGTCCGGCTCGCAATGTACAAAGCCTTGATGACGTCGGTGTTCGGTGGCTTCTTGACAAGCCCCGCTCGGTAATTGCGGAAGCCCCAGTCATACCATCCCAAGTGGTCGAGCGTCTGTGCCTGTTCGTACAGAAGCGTGAGGTGCTCATCGCTGATCTGCCCCTCCCCTTCTCTCGGCTCAACCTCCAGGATGCGCATGTCGTAATCTGCAAGTGCCTCTTCATTCTTGTGGAGTCGCCTCCAATTCCCCGCGCGACACCGCAGGGACGGGCCGCCTTTCTGTTTGTTTTTGAGTCCTAGACGTATCGCGTTTGAGTAATGCTTGTTGGCCAGCTCGAGGGAAAGCTCGTCCTCGATCCTCTCGTCGCGCACGAACTGTGCCGATTCTCTCTCCTTGACCAGTTCGTCAACCACTTGCCCAAAGACGAAGTTTGCGT
>CAYOGX010000183.1:0-7645 GCA_964403235.1 uncultured Planctomycetales bacterium
AGGGCAAAGTTCTGTTCAGCGTCGAGTCCACGATGAGCGTTCCGCTGGGCGATCACGTCGTCATCGCCGCCGCACCCAGCGATCACGAGGGGGTCCAAGCCATCGCCATCATCCTCCGTGCCGAAGTGGACAAGCCCTAGCGCTCTGTTAGGCATACTCTGATGGATAGCTCGTGCCATTCTTGCCGGTGGGATTGATGTGGGGGTAGCGCACCCAAAGGCAGGGAGGCCCAGGACGAAGCGAGCAAGCAGTTGGTAGGAGAAGTGCGGACACCGGTGCCGGCCGTTCCCGGCCGGGAAGCCCGCTACGACTGCGAGTATGTTCGCAACGGCGTGGCGAATCTGTTCATGATGTTTGAACCGTTGGTAGGATGGCGACGTGTTCGCGTGACCGAACGACGCACGAAGAAGGACCGGGCCGAGTGCGTTCGTGAGTTGGCCGACGAGGTCTATCCGCATGCGACGCGTGTCGTGCTGGTGATGGACGACCTCAACACGCACACACCCGCTTCGCTCTATGAGGCGTTAGAGCCGGGCGAGGCCAAGCGGATCGCGGATCGGCTGGAGATCCACTACACGCCCAAGCACGGCAGTTGGCTGGATATAGCGGAGATCGAACTGGGCATCTTGGGACGACAGTGCCTGGATCGACGCATGGCCGAGCGAGAACAGCTCATCCGGGAAGTGTCCGCATGGGAGAGCGACCGAAACAGCGCCGAGGCAAAGGTGAACTGGCAATTCACCACCGCCGACGCACGGATCAAACTCAGGAAGCGTTACCCATCAATTGAGGTGTAACAGGGCACTCGGGTGATGCAGGGCCCTTCGACTTGGCCCCTGGCTGGATGGGTTCGAGTTTGCTCCCGATCTGCTTCCACCACTCGGCGGCCAGGGCGTAGGTGTCCGTGGAGATCATGTCCACCCCGGCGCGGACGCAGGCCGACCAGTGGGCGTCCCACTCGCCGGAAACCAATCGGCCGTCCAACCGCTTCGGCAGCGGCACGTTGAGGGTGTACACGCGTAGCTGGTAGCCGTTCCGCCGGGCGCCCGCGACGATCTCACTCAACCAGTCGACGTAGTCGCCCGCGGCTGACCCGCCATCGACGACGCCCCAGGGCAGCGTCAGGAAGCCCACGCCTGGGCGGGCAGGACGCCGAAGGTATCGCCGCAGCGCGTCGCCTCCCCGGCCGCCCGGGCTCCCGTCGCGCAGGGCCAGCAGCTCGCCCTTCCTGCCGGCCAGGTCAATGTAGGCCTGCCCCAGCGCCCGGGACCCCGTCAGGCAGACGCGGATCGGCCCGGTAGATCGGGCGGACCCGTCCGGCGCGAACGTGCACAGGACGTCGCGGTACGCCCGCAGGTATTCGTGCATGTCGCGGGCCACCGCGTCCGGCCGGCCGCCCTTCAAGTCGATGATCAGGATGTGCTCACCGGGTTCGTCCCGCCACTGACGCCACATCGGCGTCAGGAACTCGCCCAGGAGCGGCTCGGCGGGCGGATCCTTGCTCGTGTGCGTCACCACGAATCCCCCCGCGGTCGGGTTGTGGTGGACGTCCACCTCGATGGTCCGCAGTCCCGCCCGCAGCGCCGTCGCGAGCTTGTGTCTACTCAATCGGAGGTTGAGGTCGGAGTAGCAGTTGTGCCCGGCGAACGGGCAGGGGCGTGCCGCGTCGGCGCCGGTCTGACCCACCGGTCCCGCAACCGCGGACGTGCAGACAATCACCGCGGCCATCATAGCCATGCGAATAGCCATTCCAGCCCGCGCCGTTCTCGCTCGGTGATCCATGTACCGACGTTACCGGGTACCATAGGCAAGGCCCAATCCTTTCGGATTAGGCCTTTTTCGTGCCACCTGTTCACCGTGTGCCACTGGCGGCTTGTCCGCCAGTGTTCTTGGCTGATCTCGCAGGGGTAGCACTGGCAGCAAGCTGCCAGTGGACACAAGATCGGTTCCGAAACCGGCCCTAACCCCTTTCGGTGGGTTCGTCGCCTCCGGCCTCGTCGGACTCGCCGCCTTGATCCGACGGCGGGGCCTGATCGCCCTGCTCGGCAAGCGGCTCGGCTTCGGGGGCCTCTTCGGCCTGATCCTTCTGCTCGCCTGGCGCCTCGGCCGCGGGGGCCTCGGCCGGCGGCTGCTCGACCGCGGCGAGGTCCTCTTCGTATTCCTCGAGGTACACGTCCTCGATGTCGGTCGCGTCCACCTCACGGCGAAGCAGGTAGTAGATCATCGTGCTGGACGAGAAGAAGAAGCTGATTACGAACGAAACCACCGCCCCCACCACGATGAAGGTCCAGATTGTGATCAGGAAGCACGCGAGCTTCTCCGAACCGTTGAGGGGGTACTGCCCGAACGACCCGAAGAACCGGCCGGTCTCGAGCAGGGACGTCCGCGTCCAGATCGCCTCGAGCTTTCCGACCGTTTCGGGCAGCCTGGCGCTGCCGTCGACGTTCATGCCGAGCCCGGCCACGACGTGCGTGACGTTGAGCAGCAGGTGGGCGAACAGCCGCACGAATAGGTAGCAGATCGCGCCGTACACGCCGCTCACCAACACGTAGAAGGCCGCCCGCCACGGCTTGCTGTAGACGTAGCTGAACGAACGGCTGAGCGCATCGAAGCTGTCCGACCCCTCCACCGCGATCGTGGGGAACATCAGCAGGAAGCCGGCCACGGTGCCGATGATGACCAGCACCATGACGAATCCGCCGAGCAACGCCAGCCACCAGAGCAGCCCCGCGAAGATCTCACCGACGTAGGGGATCGCGGACAACAGCCCGCCCAGGAACACGAACGCCCCCAGCACGACCAGCAACCCGATCGGGATCAACGGGGCCGAGAAGAAGCTGAGCAACTTGCGGCCGCTAAACTTCAGCGATTGCTTGAAGGAGATCTTCTCGTCCCTTGCGGCGTGCAGTGCGGCGATGCGGCAGATTGCCCCGCCGAATAGGGACCAGACGATCAACCCCAGGATCGTGAAGACCACGGCATAGACCCAGTGGGCGCCCACCAGCCAGACGATCCCGCCGATGGCGTCGATGAAGGCGGCCTTGAGGCCCACGGGCGGCTCGACACCCAGCCCCAGGTTCATTGCCAGGACCGCTTCGAGGGCGGCGCGGAATGTGGCGATCTCGTGGTTGAGCAGCGTCGCGAAGATGCCCCTGCCGCCGCACCGGCCCAGGTCGCGCGCGATGGCCTGAGCGCGGATGGCATTGTTGATCGCGCCCAGTTCCTTTTTGGGGCAGATCTTGGTGTCCTTGGCCAGCACGGCCAGCGAGGCCGTTGCCTGCTGGGTCGGGACCTTTTGCGTCGGGCCGATGAGGGCCGCCACCGTCACGTCCGTGTGGGCCTCGTACAGGGCCTGCCGGTCGTCCTCGTCGGCGTCGGCGATGTTGGCGGCGACGGTTTCGAGGGCGGCTTTGGCCTTTTCC
The DNA here is from genome assembly GCA_964403235.1 of uncultured Planctomycetales bacterium. Lineage (GTDB taxonomy): Bacteria > Planctomycetota > Phycisphaerae > UBA1845 > JAFGLZ01 > JAFGLZ01. The sequence goes on from CAYOGX010000183.1 coordinate 3,423, forward strand.
TGCGCATCGCTTCGTGCGCGATTGACGTCGTCGCAGGCGCGTCCGCTCTCGGCCGCCTCACGGGCCTCATCGAGCTTGACGTCCGGCTTGATCTTTTTCAGCAGAATCGCCTTTCGCTCCGTGCAGGCCTCGTCCGCCGCGTCGCACCAGTCGCAAAAGCTCTCGCAGCTACCGAGTCGGATGTAGGCGCGGATCTCCGTTTCGCCGCGGGACGCTTCGGAGCCGGGCTGGGCCGCCGCCTGGCCCGTGGTCGGCATCAGGGACGTCGCCGGCCAGATCTGATCCATCACCCGTCCCAGGCAATACGTCAGGATCAACGCCACCAAGGCCAGCAGCAGCTTGTGCGGGTGGATCGCCAACCGAAACGAGCGAAACAGTTGCGTGAACGGGAACGCCTCTGACAGATTGATCCGTCGCAATTCTTGAAGGTCGTCCGGCATGGATTGCTTCTCCTTGCGGGTCTGTCAAGCACGCACGGAATACCTGACCGACCCGGCGGCTCGAGGAATGCTCACAAGCGTCTCGATCGTACTGAGACTGTCCACTGCTGCGGCAGCATACACTCGGCTGACGCCGTAGCCCAGCCGATCCCGCGCCAATACCGACAAAACACTGTCCGGTATTATAGCGAGGCCGGGTAGGGCAGCAACGCTTTTTCGCGTTTTTCTGGCCCTGCAAACAACCGTCAGACAGCAATTTGACGACGCCCGCCCCGCGCTGGCGTCCGCGTCCCCGCAGTTTGGCGAATCCTGTCTTCGAGCTTGTGGTCGCCGTTCCCGGCATCCGCTCTCGGCGGGCCTCAACCGCGACACGGCGCAGCCACCTTGCACATCGGGCCGGTGGGTTGCTACAGTCGTTTGTGGTTGTCCTTCTTTGATCCGTTCGGTGCGGGATGCGCGGCGACCGGGTCCGGAGCGGCCATGAGATCGACAGGACGATGCGTGACGCTGTGGGTCTCGTTGTGGGCGGGCCCCGTCTTGGCGGCGGCCGGACCGCAGCCGAAGATTCACGTCGACAAGCACGAGCACCAGTTCGGAAAGATCTGGAGCGACAACGACGTCGAACACGAGTTCGAGGTCAAGAACGTCGGCGACGCACCGCTGAGGATCAAGCGGGTCCGCACCTCGTGCGGGTGTCTGCCCGTCAAGGCCAAACCGCAGACGCTCGCACCGGGCGCGTCGACCAAGATCAAGGTCAAGCTGAACACCAGGAACCTCCACGGCAAGGTCAGAAAATCGGTCCACATCGAGAGCGACGATCCGAAGCGGCCGAGGCAGCCCCTGACGTTCTCGGGTGAGATCCGTAGGTCCATCACGATGGTGCCCGTGATGGCGCGGTTCCCCCGGCTCGACCGGCACGCGCCGAGCACACTCGTGCTGACCGTGACGAACAACCGTCCCGGGCCGATGGCGCTCCGTGACCCGACCTCGTCGGCGCAGAACGTGTCGGCCGACGTCACCGAGATCGAGAAGGGCAAGAAGTACAAGGTGACGCTGACGGCCAGGCCGCCCTACACGGGCCCCACGCTCAACGGCAAGGTGACGTTCAAGACGGGCACGGTCTGGCATCCGGTGCACACGATTGGCTTTTTTGGCCGCCCGCCGGCGGCCATCGACATCGAGCCGACGCGAACCATCAACCTCGGACGCCTGGCGGTTGACAAGAGCTACACCCAAACCGTCCGTATCGTCTCGACAGACGCCAAGCCGTTCGACATCACGGAGGTCACCTGCACCAACTGGCGGATCGTGCCGATCGTACGGGAGGTCAGCGAGAAGAAGGTGTACGAGGTGCAGATCACCGCCCGCCCGCCATATGCGTGGGGCGTCAATCGGGGGTACGTCAAGTTCAAGACACGACCGGGTTTAGCGACGGGGCTGACCGTTCACGTTCACGGTGAATTGCCCCGTCCGGTGAAGGTGAACCCGCCGTCGCTGCTGTTCCGCGACTTGGCCGTAGACAAGGGCGGCCAGGACACCGTAACGCTCGTCGTGGACGATTCGGCGCACGTGAAGCTGTCGTCCCCCCGGTCGACGCTGCCCAACGTAACGGCCAAGCTCGACACGCTCGTGGAGGGCAAGCGGTACCGGCTGACGGCGACGGCCGTCCCGCCGCTCGAGTTCGGACGGCTCGAGGGCCAAATCGTCATCGACACCACCTACCCGGGGATGAAGACGCTCACGGTTCCCATACAGTCGTTCCCCGTCCGTTTGGCGCTACCCGCGGTGTCGGTCGTCCCCGATCCGGTGCTCACCCTTCCCGCGACAGGGGCGAGCACGAAGCCCGCCGTCGGTCAGTTCGCCGTACGGGCCAACGACGGCAAGAAGGTCCACGTCACGAAGGTCGAGGTCACCCACAGCCAGATCGTCACGTCGATCCGACCGTTCGAGGGCGCCGAGGACACGCTGACGTTCATCCGCGTTACCGTGCCCGCGGCCGCCAAGATCAACCCCGCCGGCGAGACGATCACCATCCACACGGACCGGAAGGGCTTCAGCAGGCTGACCCGTCGGATCGCAAGAAAAACCTCACCGGGCGCCGCCGCCAATCGCTGAGTCTCGAGGCCACGGACGCCTATGCCGTCCGGCCGAATGCGCCGTCAGTCTGGCCTGCGCCGTCCGGAAGCGTTGGCGTTTGTAAGCCAGTAGACGACGAGGCCGGCGAGCAGGGCGCCGCACGAGATGAGCAGCCCGATCGGCCTATGCGCCAGGGCGTACGACACGGCGCTGTAGATCATGAAGACACAACAGGCGCAGAACGCGATCGTTGTGACGGGGTACCCGGTGATCTTGTAGGGGCGCGGGGTGTGGGGCTCCTTCCGCCTGAGCACGAACACGGACAGGCCGGTGGCCAGAAAGAAGATCCAGACCACCGGCGCGGTATACAGGATGGTCTCGAGGAAGGAGCCGGCCACCAGGACGATCACGACGCTCAGGCACCCCTGAACCACGAGGGCCCACACGGGCGTGCCGAACCGCGGGTGCCACCGGCCGAGGCACCTAAAGGCCGCGTGGTCGGCGCCAATCGCGTACGAGATCCGCGCCCCGGTGAAGATCAGACCGTTGGCGGCCCCGAGCACCGAGATGCAGACAAGGACACTGATCGCCCTGCCCGCCACGTCGGGGAACACCGCGGCGACCGTATCGCGGGCGACGGCCTGGGAGGCGGCCGTCCCGGCATGGCCCAATACATGGAGGAACGCCCCGTTGACGAGCATATACAGCGCCGTCACCGCGATCGTCCCGACGACCAGGGCACGGACGATGTTCCGTTTCGGCCGCTTGACCTCCGCAGCCACGTAAGCCATCTCATTCCACCCGCCAAACGTGAACAGCACCAGGATCAGGGCCAGCTCGAGCCCCCCCATCGTGAAGGGGGCCGGCTCGGCGGGCGAGGGTTGTGCAGCGGGGGCGGCCAGGGCCACGGCGAGAATGGTCAGCAGGCCCAGGGCCTTGATGACGGTCAGAATGTTCTGCGTCCACTTGCTCTCCCGCACGCCCAGGACGTTGATGGCCGTCAGGACCACGACGACGGCCATCGCGGTGACCGGACGGCTGTTCGCGAGCGGGGCGTAGAGCGTCTGGGCATAGCTGGCGAAGATGAAGGCCATCAACGCGATGTCGCCGGGGCGGACGATCGCCAATTGCGCCCAGGCGAACAGGTACCCCGCCCACCCGCCGTACGCGCGGTTCAGGTAGACGTAGTCGCCGCCTTCACGAGGATAGGCGGTGGCCAGCTCGGCGTAGCACAGCGCCCCGGCCAGCGAGAGCAGGCCTCCGACGAGCCAGATCCCCAACACCCCCGCCCAACCGGGCATGCACCCCGCCACCGTCGTCGGCGTCTCGTAGATGCCCGCCCCGACGATGATGCCGACGATGATGCACGTCGAGTCGAAAAGCGACAGTTCCCGTTTGGGCACGGTTGCCATAGCAGGTTCCGGCCAAGCCCACTGCGTCCGTCACCGTTTCTTGAGCGTCACGCTGATGCCGGTGGCCTCCTTGTGCAGGAAGATCGTGTCCAGGTTCGGGTCGGTGGTGATGGCCTTAAGGTAATCCTGCATCTGTCGCGCCGACGAAAACACGTTGTGGGCCAGGATCAGCCCGCCCGGACGCACCAACGGCAGGAGCTTCTTGAGGTAATCGCCGTAGCCGGACTTGTCGGCGTCGAGGAACAGGACGTCGATCGGCTCTTTGAGCTTCGTGACCGTCTCGTGGGCGTCGCCC
>CAYOGX010000184.1:0-7620 GCA_964403235.1 uncultured Planctomycetales bacterium
CAGCAACCTGTCCCGTTGCGAGAGCGAGAACATCGTCGCCCTCTGCGACGTGGACTATGGTCACGCAGCCAAGACCTTCGCCAAGTACCCGCAGGCCCGCCGCTATGAAGACTTCCGGGTCATGTTTGACAAGGAAAAGGACCTGGACGCCGTGATTGTCGCGACACCCGACCACACACACGCCGTCGTCGCATTGGCAGCCATTCAGCGGGGCCTGCATGTCTACGTCCAAAAGCCGCTGACCTACGACGTGAGGGAGGCTCGCGTCCTGACCGAGGCCGCCCGCAAGCACAAGGTCGTAACCCAGATGGGCAACCAGGGGCATTCCGGAGATGAGATCCGCCGGGTGTGTGAGTGGGTGTGGTCGGGCGCGCTTGGTCCGATCCGCGAGGTGCATGCATGGACAAACCGCCCCGTCTGGCCGCAGGGCATTGAGGTGGGCCGGCCGAAGGAGACGCCGCCAGTTCCCGAATCGCTCGACTGGGACCTCTGGATCGGCCCCGCGCCGATGCGCCCGTATCATCCCGCGTACCACCCCGGCACGTGGCGGGCCTGGTGCGACTTCGGGACCGGGTCGCTCGGCGACCTGGGTTGCCACATCCTGGACGCCGCCTTCTGGGCGATGAAGCTGAAGTATCCGATTAGCGTGGAAGGTTGCATTTCCACCTACTGGCACGATCTGTGGAAGAAGACCGAACCCAAGAACGAGAACTTCCCGCGCTCCACCATCGTGCGCTACGAGTTCCCCGCCCGCGAAGGCATGCCGCCCGTCAAACTGACCTGGTGGGACGGCGGCATGATGCCGCCGCGCCCGGACGAACTCGAGCCGAACCAGAAGATGGGCGACAGCGACGGCGGCCTGCTCTTCATCGGCGAGAAGGGAACGCTTATGTGCGGCAACTACGGGCGGCATCTGAAACTGATCCCCGCCAAGATGATGAAGGACGTGCCGACGCCACCCCAGACGCTGGAGCGGATCGCCGACGGCGTGGGCGGCCACGAGAAGGACTGGCTGCGGGCCTGCAAAGGCGGCAAGCCAGCGTCGTCAAACTTCGACTACGCAGGCCCGCTGTCCGAAACCGTGCTCATGGGAAACCTGGCCGTCCGCTTCCCCGACCGCAAGCTCCTCTGGAACGGCCAGAAGATGCAAGTGACCAACGATACCGCCGCCAACGCATTCGTTCGGCGGCGGTATCGCGAGGGATGGACGTTGTGAGGCGTGGGAAGACACCAAAGGCGTGCCATGTTGGGTTCGTGTTGAGACGACAGCTGCCGTACTTGGAGGACTATTCGTGCGGACACTTAGGATGGCCTCATCGTGCGTTGGGATCTCATGTCTGATCGTGGGATTGTCGAACCCGGCACGAGCGGCGGATCTGGCCGGGGAGTTTGCTTCGCCGCCGGCGCAAGCCAGGCCATGGGTTTACTGGTTCTGGCTGAACGGCAACATCACGACCGAAGGCATCACCGCGGACCTGGAGGCGATGAAGCGCGTCGGGATCGGCGGCGTGCTGATCATGGAGGTGGACCAGGGCATTCCCAGGGGTCCGGTGGCGTTCATGGGCGAGCGGTGGCGGGCGCTGTTCAAGCACGTCGTCGCCGAGGCGCAGCGGCTCGGCCTGGAAGTGAACATGAACAACGACGCCGGCTGGAACGGCAGCGGCGGGCCGTGGATCAAGCCCGAACAGTCCATGCAGAAGGTTGTCTGGACCGAGACGAACGTCGAAGGTCCGAAGCACTTCGTCGGCACGCTCCCGCAACCGCAGGTGGTCGCCGGCTTCTATCGTGACATCGCCGTGCTGGCGTTCCCGTCGCCCGGGCCGTACCGCATCGACAACATCCAGGCCAAGGCCTGCTACAAGACCGACTTCATCATGCCCGCCCTCCACGAACGCGTCCCGCGGGAGATGGTGGTCGAGCGCGCTCGCATCACCGATCTCAGCGCGAAGATGGAAAAGGACGGCCGGTTCGTGTGGGACGTGCCGCCCGGGAAGTGGACGGTGGTCCGCTTCGGGCACACCAGCACGGGCGTACAGAACGCACCGTCGCCCGAGAGCGGCCGCGGCCTGGAGTGCGACAAGTTAAGCAAGGCCGGCATCGAGGCGAACTTCGCCGGCATGATGGGCAAACTGATCGCCGACGTCGGCCCCGCCGCCGGCAGGGCCCTGGTCGCCACGCACATCGACAGTTGGGAAAACGGGGCGCAGAACTGGACGGCGCGGATGCGGGAGGAGTTCCGGAAGCGGCGCGGCTACGACCTGTTACCCTTTCTTCCCGTAATGACGGGGCGCGTCGTCAGAAGCCTCGAGATATCGGAACGGTTCCTGTGGGACCTGCGGCAGACCGTCTCGGACCTGGTCGTCGAGAACTACGCCGGCCACCTGCGGACGCTCGCCCGCGAGCACGGTCTGAGACTCTCCATCGAGGCGTACGGCGGTCCGTGCGACGACGCGCCGTATGCGGGCCGAGCCGATGAGCCCATGGGCGAGTTTTGGGTCGGCGGCGGCGCGCTGACCACCTGCAAGGAGATGGCCTCGGCGGCGCACACGTACGGCAAGCCGATTGTCGGGGCGGAATCGTTCACGGCCGCGGACCAGGAGAAGTGGCTGGATCATCCGGCCACGATCAAGGCGCTTGGCGATCGCGCCTTCTGCACCGGGATCAATCGCTTTGTGTTTCACCGCTACGCACTCCAGCCCTGGCGGGATCGGCGGCCCGGCATGACGATGGGCCCGTGGGGCGTCCACTACGAACGGACCCAGACGTGGTGGGAGCTGACGCCGGCATGGCACACGTATCTCGCACGCTGCCAATTCCTGCTGCGCCAAGGACACTTCGTGGCCGACATCTGCTATGTACAACCCGAGGCCGCGCCGCAGGGATTTCATGGCCACACCCCGAAGGGCTACGACTTCGACAATTGCAGCGCCGAGGTCGTGCTGACGCGTATGACGGTGCGGGACGGCCGGCTTGTGTTGCCCGACGGCATGAGCTATCGGCTGCTTGTCTTGCCGGACATACGCACGATGACGCCGCTGCTGCTGGGCAAGATTAAGGAACTGGTCGACGCCGGCGCAACCGTGCTCGGCCCGCGTCCGCTGAAGTCGCCGAGTCTGACCGATTACCCGAAATGCGACGAGCAGGTGAAGCAGCTCGCCGACGAGGTTTGGGGCAACTGCGACGGGAAATCAGTCAAGGAACACCGCTTCGGCCGGGGCCGCGTCGTATGGGGCATGACGCCTGAAGCACTGCTTGCCCAAGCGGGCGTGCGGGCCGATTTCATCAGTCGGGCGCGTCTGGGCACCATCCACCGCGCCGCGGGCGACATGGACATCTACTTCGTCGTGAATCCGCAGCCGCACGGCCTCAGGGCAGCCTGTACCTTCCGCGTGAGCGGCAAGCGTCCCGAGCTCTGGTGGCCGGACAGCGGCCGCATCGAACGCCCAGCCGTGTTCGCCGAGCAGAATGGCGCCACAAGCGTTCTGCTGTCGCTCGATCCGAGCGGCTCGGTGTTCGTCGTGTTTCGCAAGGGCGACAAACCGCTTGATCCGATCGTGACTGTGACTCGGAACGGCAAGCCCATTCTGTCCGCGACGGACCCGTTGCCGAAAGTTCTCGTGACCAAGGCCACCTACGGCGTGCTGAGCGATCCCCAGCGGACTCGCGACGTGCGCGCCAAGGTTCAGCAACGCGTGGACGACGGGGACTACAGCCTCTCGGTCTCGCATATGGCGGAGGGCGACGATCCGGCCGACGGCGTCGTCAAGACGCTCGTCGTCGAGTATGCCGTTGGCGACAAGCGCTTTACGGTCACTGGTAAGGACACGGACACGGTCCACCTGACCGGCGACGCGCCCAAGATCGTCGTGGCCAAGGCCCGTTATGGTGTTCCCGGCGACGCCAAGCGGACCCGCGACGTTCAGGCCAAGCTGCAACATCTCGTGGACACGGGTGAGCGCAGCTTTCGGGTCGCCCGCATGGCAGAAGGCGACGATCCGGCCTTCGGCGTCGTTAAGACGCTCGTGGTGGAGTACACGGTCGCCGGTCGGCGCCTCACAACCACAGGAACCGACCCGGACGAGATCACGTTGGGCCTGACCCCGGCGTTCGAGCGGGTCGTTGCGGTCCGTTGCGGCGCGGACGGCCAACCGCTTGTCGAGGCGTGGCAACCGGGACGATACGAGTTGAAGACAGCCTCCGGTCAAACAAGGCGTGTAGACGTACCGGCGTTGCCCCAGCCTCTGGTAGTGGGTGGGCCTTGGGAAATCCGTTTCCCGCCGAACTGGGGCGCGCCCGAACGTGTGACGATGGCTAAGCTCATGTCGTGGAGCCACCACAGCGATCCCGGCGTGAAGTACTTCTCCGGCACGGCCACGTACACCACGACGTTCGACGTACCGCCGGACTTGCTCACCAAAGGGCGGCACGTGTACCTGGATCTGGGCAGAGTCCAAGTGATGGCACAGGTGAGGTTGAACGGCAAGGACCTCGGGGTCCTGTGGAAACCGCCATTCCGCGTGGATATCACGGAAGCGGCGAAGCCCGGCCGGAACGCGCTCGAAGTGAAGGTGACCAACCTCTGGGTGAACCGCATGATCGGCGACGAGCAACTGCCCGAGGACAGCCAGCGCAATCCAAACGGCACGCTCAAGGAGTGGCCCCAGTGGCTAAACGAAGGCAAACCAAGCCCGACGGGCCGATATACGTTCACGAGTTGGCGGCTTTGGAAGAAAGACCAGCCGCCCCTGGAATCGGGCCTGCTTGGTCCGGTGAATCTGCTGTCGTCCGAAGTGCTCCAACAAGGAACGGTGATGGATAGACGAGCGAACGGCCGTCCTGTCGAGAAGAAGCTGCCGCTCGATGGGCACGTGTTCGAGGTGGACGGACATACCGCCTTCGTGATCCCTCCAAAGCGACAAGAGCAGGGCAACCCGACCCCCTGGGTGTGGTACGCCCCGACGCTGCCCGGGTATCCCGAAGACCGTGAGCGCTGGATGTTCGAGAGGTTCGTCGCTGCGGGCATGGCCGTCGCGGGGGTCGACGTCGGTGAGTCCTACGGCAGTCCCAAAGGGCGGGCCGTCTACTCGAGCTTCTATAGAGAACTACGTGAGAAGCACGGCCTGGCCAGAAAGGCCTGCCTGCTCGTCCGGAGCCGCGGGGGGCTGATGCTTTATACCTGGGCAAGCGAGAACGCCGAAGCCGTCGCTTGCATCGCCGGGATCTACCCGGTGTGCAACTTGCGGAGTTACCCCGGCCTGCCCAAGGCGTGCGGGACGTACGGGCTGTCCGAGGCCGAGCTGGCCGCGCAACTGGGCAGACACAACCCGATCGACAGATTGGCGCCGCTGGCCAAGGCGAAGGTGCCCATCTTTCACATTCATGGGGACGTGGACACGACGGTCCCGCTGGAGGACAACTCAGGAGAGCTCGCCCGGCGGTATCGCCAGCTCGGCGGGAATGTCGAACTGCTCGTCCCCAAAGGGCAGGGACACAACTACTGGACGGGCTTCTTCCAATGCCAAGAGTTGGTTGACTTCATCATCGCAAGCAAGACCAAGTAGACCGCCGTCGCGCCTTCGTTCTCGCCCTGAAAGGGCGACGGACGTAGCCGGGGGTGGAGCGAAGCGAAACCCCCGGAAACTGAAATACGACCCTTCGTACCCCTATCTCAGTATCGTCGCGCCCATCACACCAAACACGACGTCATTGGCGATGGCCTCGATCCGCACGGACGCCACTTCGACACCGGGTCGAAGCTCGAACGGCACCAGATGCGCCTCGGTATCCACCGCGACCGGCTGCGTCATGTCCTTGACCTGCGCCGACCCCGCCGGTCCGCGCCGACCGGCGATGTTCTCGAACCCGTTGGCGGACGTGTCGTGGAACCGCCCGCACCACTTGCCCCAGCAGTCACCGATGTCGAACGGGCTGACCAGGTCGCGCCGCTCCTGCTGGCCGTCGGCATAGCACAGCGTGATTCGCAGGTTGCTCACATGGCTCTGGGCCGGGAACGTGATCCCGCTAATCATCAGATACAGCGTCTTTCCCGCCGCCCCGACCCGAAAATCGAGCTTCGCCGGGAACCCGCCAGCCAGTGTCACGACGCCGATGTTCGGCCCCGTCTTGGCCGTCTTGAACGGGATGCCGTCCGTCGTCCACGCCACGCCGTCGTCGCCGACCTTCTTTCGCCAGGCCGCATCGCTCTCCCGTTCCGTCGGCCCACCGTGGTACTGTCCCAGGTGCGATTTCCAGTAGCCCCACCCGACGTGGCTGGCCGGCAGCGGCGGCGGCTGCGTCGTCTTCACGACCTTGTCGAGCACCCCCGTCAGGGCCGCGTTGTACGTCTTGCTTAGATCCATCAGAACCCATCGTGCAAGATCACGATCACCGACCTTCGGCGGCGACCAGACTCGCCGCGGCTTCGGTGCCTTGGGCTCGACGTTCAATCTCACCGGAATCAGCATCGGACACGACGCGGTCCCACCGGCCGCGAAGATCAGGGCCGGCCCGGGCTCGCACACGACCGTACCCCGAAGCGCGTTGCGCTCGACTTGGCCGTCCTTGAGCACACCTTGGGGATCAATGACGCCCTTCGCGGGTTCCGACAAGTCGATGGCCACTGCGTCCCCCTGTTTGACCGCACGCGGCTTGAGGATAGAAGGCTTCAAAGGAGTGTACGCGATACGCATCGATCCCTTTGTAGCCGCGGACATGCGAACCTTCACCCACGTCAGGCCGACACCCGGCTCCACCTCGCAGGAGCCATCCTTCCCGTTCACGCTGACACGGTCGATCCGGCCGCCCCGTATCGGAAGTCTCAAATAAACGGCCGTGGGAGCCGGCGACGTCCACTGCACCGTGATCTTCCCTCGGTCACGGTTCAGGCGGTAGGAGAAATGCGGCATCTTGATCGAGGCCTCGCGCCAGTGCGACGGCAATTGCGGCGTCAGTTCGACCAGGTCGTCCGGACGCTTCGGCACAATCCCGAACAGGCCTTCCGCCACCGCCCGCCCCCACATGCTACTGGCATCGGCGAACTCGTCATTCGCCCGCTGCCGCCCGTCGGCGTGCGAGTGGCACGACAGGCCGCCCGGCGTCGGCCCGTTGAAGATCCCGCAGATCGCCGCGCGGATGAGCGCATACGCCTCATCGCCCCGGCCGCCCAGGTAGTTCGTCAGCGCGAAGTTCAACTCCTCGCCGTAGGCCAGCTCATACGTGCTATGCGTGTAACGCCGGCCCCGGTTGGGGAACCAGTTCGAGCTCCAGTATTGCCTCCCGCCGCCGGGCGTGTTGGAAATCCTCAGATGGGTGTCCGCCCAATGAAGCATCTGGTAGATCCCCAGCGGATCGGCCGCCCCGAACTCGGCCGAGTGATAGATCGTGGCTAGCTCCGGTTCGGTATGCAGCATGCCGCGGCCGCGCGTGTCGAGAGACTCGGCGAAAACACCGAGACGCGGCATCCATAGCTTCTGCTGCATCGCCGCCCGAATCCGCGCCGCACGCTCTCTGTAAGACGACGGGTCCTTGCCGAGCCGTTTGGCCAGGTCGGTCAGGAACTCGTGCGCCCGCAGCATGTACGCCGAGGCCTGCGTGCACTGGGCCTGGATATACCAGTGCGAA
>CAYOGX010000185.1:0-7607 GCA_964403235.1 uncultured Planctomycetales bacterium
CCTGACCGCCCTGGCGATCTTTTCCCAAGGCACGCCGATGATCTATCAGGAGCAGGAGATCGGATTCGGGCCGCTACTGCGGCAGTGGTTGGTCCTCCGCGATCGGCTGGGCGAGCTACGGACCGGTCGGGCCGACTACGAGTGTGTGCGTAGCTCGGCCGCGGGCGTGCTGGCGTTGGCTCGCATGACGGACCACAGCGCGGCCGTGGTGGCCATCAACCTGACCGGCCGAGGCCAGCAGACGACGCTGACCTGGCCGACGGAACTGGCAGACCGATTCCCGGTCGCGCAGTCAGCCATGACGGGCCGGGTGATCGCGACGGGGGGTCACCGTTGTTCATTGACCGTTCCGCCGTATCGCCCGGTCGTGCTCGCGTTGCGGACCGAGCCGGATTCGGCCCTGACGTCCAGGGCGAAGTCCTCCGACCCGTCCGCGTCGCGCCCCGCGGGTTCGTTGGTCCTGGCCGAAACGCGGCACCAACTCGATGGGGGCGGGACGGCGTACCGCGTGCGATTTCGTCCCGTCGCAACGTGGTTCGTCGAGACGGCTGAGGGCGTGCTCCTGGACGAGTTCGTCGACCGCCATCGGCCCGGGCCCATGCCGACGCAGGCGTTCTGCTGGCAGCCGTTGACCCACGGTCTGTGGGACGCGTGTACGAGCGCGGCGATGGGCGTGCGGGCGGACGATGGGCGAGAGGTTCGGATCGAGCGCATCGACGTCGCACGACTGGCCGATGCCCGAATCGAGGACGGGTCCCAGCCGGGGCGCGACGTCCAGATCGTCCTGGAGACGCACGACAACGGCGGTCGACCATACGTCGTCACCGAGGGTCCCGAGCCGACCGAGCCTCAACCGTTGTCGTCCGCGGCCGACGGCGTGCCGGGGGTGTCGGTCGACCCGTTCCACGTTCGCCTGTCGAACCGGCACTACACGTTGACGCTGGCGCGGCGTCACGGGGGGACGATCGCGGCGGTGGCGTTCGGCGGCGAGCGGCTGCCTGGTCCGGGCATGGCCCGTCCGGCCTCGGAGGTCTACAGCGACTGGGGTCTGTACGCAAAGGGCAAGGTCGTCGGCACCCGCCAGGAGCCCAAGCCGCGACTGACCCTGGCGTGTGGGTCCGGGCACAAGCAGGTCACCTTCACGGGCCTGCTAAGGGGGTCATCGTGGAACAGCGTCCAGCGAGGTCGGCCCGCAAGGCCGCTGACACGGTATCGGCTCACCTATCGCGTGGACGACTCGCCGGTCGTGCGTCTGACGCTCGGGTTGACGAGTTCGAGGGATCGGCCGGCCACGTCCGCCTTCTTCGCGTATCGGTGGGAGATCAACGGGGTGCAGTCGTGGTCGGCCACGACGCCGTCGGGCACGACCACCGGCCGGCCGGGGCTCAAGAAGGGCCAACGCGTTTTCCAGAGCGCCCAGCTCAAGCCGGAAGCGCACCCGTGGGTGTTATCGGTGCGGACGTTGACCGGCGAGATCCAGGTCCGCGATCCGCCGGACGCGGACCGGCATCCAGCCAACACGTTCCTGCTCGACGGCGGCGAAGGGTGTATGCAGCTGTTCGTAGCGCTTCTGAACGGCAACAAGGTAGACCTGGAGGCGAACCGCGAGCTGAGAAAAGGGGTCAGGCTACTTTTTGAGGAAAGCGTGTCAGGCGCTCCATTGGGGCGGTCCAAAAAGTAGCCTGACCCCTTTTCTGACCCCTTTTCCTACGGAAGGATCAGGTCGATGTAGTTCACCGTGGCTGGGCCGCCTGCGGTCAGTGTGATCGTTAACGCATTCATGCCGTTCTTGACCAGTGCCCGGGGGCATTTGAAGCAGGCGTATTGGTCGGGCTCGCCGAGCGCGGCGTCGTAGGGGTGGTCGAGGGGCTTGGCCACGAATGGCGTCCGGGTCAGCACCGTGCCGCTAAAGGTCGCCCGCCAGTGACACTCGCTCGATGCCTTGACGGTCATGAGCCTCAGCAGGCCGTCCTTGGCGTGCGCGGCCGTGGGGGCCATGTCGAGCTTGAACGTGTGGGTCTGACCCTTGCGGAACGACTTGGGCATGGGCGGCGGGGCGGGCACCCGCCTGTCGATCCACGCCTTGGCCAGGACGTACCACTGCGGCTGTCGGGCCAGCCAGTCCGATTGACCCAGGCGCTTGAGGACGTGGAACGGCGGTTCGTTGAACGGCCCTCGGCCCGGCGTGCCGTGCTCGCGGAAGTAAACGAAGTTGAAGAGGCTCAGCCCGTCCGCGCCGCGCTGGTAGGCCAGGTTCGCCGCGGTGTAGAACTGCGGGTCCGTCGTGCGGCGGAATGAGAAGCTGTCATACCCGCCCCGGCTGGGGCCCGTCGTGGTGCAGTGCGTCATCTCGAGATAGACGGCCGTGTCGGGGATCCGCCTGCGGATCTCGGCCAGATCCGTCTGCTGCATGGTGAAGTAATAGGCCGACAGGTTGGCCATGTCCAACCCCGCGGCCGACATCGACGGCAGGTCGATCCCGAGCAGGTCCTGCACGGCCAGCAGGCACGGCACGCGGGCGCACAGCCACCGCCGTCGGCCCGGCCTGGCGGTGCGATCAAGCAGCCTGCGGACCCGGGCGACGAAGTCGGTCATGATCTTGCATCGCTGCTCCCGCGTCGTCTTGTCCAATTGGAAGAAGCTCGTGTGCCGCATGAAGTCCAGCTCGAACCCGTCGATGTCGTACTGTTCGCAGATCTCCCGGATGAACGCGAACTTGTGCTCGCGGACCTCGGGGATCGTCCAGTTGTGGACGTGCTGGTTCCAGTCCCTGACGTTTGGGCCGATGCGGTACTCGGGGTGCTCGACGTAGAACTTCGTGCAGTACACCGACATCCGGTGCTTCGTGCCGACGTTCTCGAGGTGATGCCCGTCGTTCAGCCGCAGCGAGATAAAAGTAGCCTGACCCCTTTTCCGGCAGCGGTCGATGAAGACCTGCACCATGTCGCCGCCGGCCACCATGTACCGGGCGAACGGGTCGAGCTTGTTGCCCGTCCGCCCCTGCCACCAGCGATAGTGCTCCTCGGCTGGATAGACCTTACTCCGCCACCAGGGGATCCACCCCAGGCCGGGCTGGAGCATGTGGACGTCCACGCCCGCGACCTCGTCCACGGTGGCCTCGATCATCTCGGCGGTGAAGGCCTGGCCCCTTTTGTGGTAGGGACTGACGCAGGTCAGGATGTTGGTCGTGTCGTTGCTGAACAGGACTTTGAACGGGGCTCTGGGACGCCTGCGGGGTGGGTTGTGACTTTGGTTGGCGTTGGCCGGATGTGCGGCCCAGGCCGCGGCACCGGCCGCGGCGTGCAGGAATTGTCTCCGGTTCATCTGATGTTCCCTCGTGGGGGCTGGGGTCTAGGGATCGGGGTTCAGGGCTCGGGGATCACCTCTGCACGAAGGCCTGTCGCAGCAGGTTTTCGTCGAACTGTTCGGTGACCGTGTTCTGGGTGGCATACAGGTACAGCGCGCCGATCGTAATGGCCTTGAGCGCCGCTGACACCAGCGATACCAGGATCAACCACGACACCCCCAACCCCACGCCGAGGATCATCATTGCCATGTTGCCCGACGCGAGCCCCAATCCGATCGGGACGATCGCAACCAGGCTGACCAGGAAGACCACCAGCCCGATGCCGAAGTTCGCCCCCAGCGCCTCGCCCCACGTCTGCCGCAGGACGGACAGCGACCGCTTGAGCGCTTGGATCGGGCTGACGTTCTCCACGACCAATACAGGGATGACGAAGTAGCTGGCCGCGCTCCACGCCATGCCGAGCAGCCCGGCCACGAACCGGCCCGCCCGCTCGGACCGCGACTCGATGATCCTGAGGATCATCCCCACCGTTGCGCTGACCAGCGACCATCCGAAGATCTGCGGCAGCCGCGAGAAGGCGGCGCTAAAACCGTCCGCCAGGGTCGGGTCGCCCCCCCGGAAGCGGATGATCGCGCAGGCGATCAGGGCCGTGTTGAAGAACGTCATCACGAAGTAGTTGGCGAAGTAGAACGCGAACAGGATGACGTAGACGGCCGCGTCTTGAGGCGCGGCCCGTTCGTCCGTGATCGTCTCGAGGTAATCGCTGCCCACCAGCGGCAGGGCGAAGCTCACCAACACCAGCAAGCACGCCAGACCGCTCAGCAACGGGAAGACGAGCAGCTCCTTGTCCAACATCAGCACACGGTAGCTCTGCTTGGCGAGTTCCCAACCGTTCGAAAGCGCCGCAAACATGGGAAGTCCTCCCGTCGTAAGGGTACGCCCCGGCGGAGGCTCGACGTGCGTCAGATCCCTCGCCTGGCCTTCGAAGATCCTCAATCAAGCCAACGCGGGCATTTTAACAGGTGAGTCAAGGGGAATCCGCCCCGCCACACGGGCCAAGAGGGCCATCGCGCAGGCGTCGAACATAAACCTTTTAAAAAAAGGTACTTAGAAACATTCTGGTCCGCCCGGTCGCTGGCATGATCGCCCGGAGCACGCGGCATCGTCGGGATCGTCACAGCCCCCGGGCCAGACGCGCCAGGACGGGCGACGCGGGACTGGTCCCGTTTTTCTGCCCGGCCTGAAAGAAAGCGACCCGGGCAACGAAGTCCGTGTGGCGGCAGACGGAGCCGTCGGCAGGGCGTCATCACGAAGCATGGCATCCGCCTGAGAACGAAGGAGACACGACATGTTCCAGAGAACTCACACTAACCGATCCCGGCAAGGTCGTGTCTACCACTGCGAAGACGGGAGACAAGGGCCGACGAGAGGCCTCCGCGGACAGGACCAACCGAAACCACGGACCTGGCCGCTGGCCACCCTCAAGACCCCTGCCCGTCTTCGACCGACCTGCATACCTATGGTGTCCGGATGCGTTGACCAGGGTCACGGGCAACCGACCTCGGTGGACGCCCTCCGGACAAGGTTCCTGAAACAAATTGGCCTGGTGGGGGAATTTGGAGGACGAGTCATGTTGACCCGTATGCTTGCAGTACGTTCGTCGTTTCTGTGGTCGGGTGTCGTCGCGGTCTTGGCCGCCTGCGCGATCCAGCAAGGGGCCTGGGCTCAGGTCGCCGATGAGCAGGTCGATGAGGACATCGAATGGGTGAGCGAGGAGTGGCCTAATGTGCCGGCCGACGAACTCGAGAACGAGATCCCCTTGGAAGATGAGTTCTTCGAGCTCGAGTTTGACGACGCCAACGGCGAGGACAGCGAGATCCTCGAGGTCGACAAGGCGCTCGGCGCCGAGAAGGTCCAGGGCAAGGACGATCGAAAGTACGTCGGCAATACGACCGAGTTCCCCTGGTGTGCCGTCGGCAGGATCGCGTGTCAGTACGGGTCTCGCAGAATCCCGCGTGGCACGGGGGTCATGATCGGAACCAGGACGGTCTTGACGTGTGCCCACAGCCTCCTGATCGACGGCGAGTGGGTGAAGAACGTCACGTTCGCCCCCGGCCAGGACGGGGATGAGAAGCCTTACGGCGAGATCAAGGTCGTCAAGAAGCGGATGAAGAGCAAGTACTTCAACGAAGAGGATCGCGACTACGACATCGCGATGATGGTCCTCGAGAAGCCCATCGGCAAGACGACGGGCTACATGTGGATCGCATCAAAGTCCGCGTCCTACTTCGGCGAGCCCAGGGGGCTGAACACGGCCGGGTATCCCCAGGATCTGGGTGGCTCGTATTGCGTGAGGCAGTACCGGGCCTACGGCAAGTCCTGCGGGCTGAACGGCACCGGCAAGCTGATCCACCACTATGCGGATAGCTGGCCTGGCCAGAGCGGATCGCCCGTGTGGATCTACAACAAGGACGCGGGCGAGCGATGGGTCGTGGGTGTCCACGTCGCTGGCGGCGATTCCTACAACTCCGCCGTGCGGATCAGCGATTACTACTTCAACTGGATCAACGAGTACCTCAAAGAGAACGACACCATCTCCTACAAGCCCAAGAGCAGCTCCTCGGGCAGCAGCAGCACCGGGGGGACGAGCAAGACCCCGAACCCGTTCCTGCCTCGCAGTTTGGGTGGCACGGGGTCGGGCGTGTCCTTGGGCGGCACGCCGCCGTCGGCCTGCGGGACGTCAGTGGCCCTGACCCCGACGTTGATGGTGCTGTTCGCGGCCAGCGTGATTCGACCAACCAGGCGCAGAGGCGTCTGATTCAACCATAGAGTGTATCGCCTCGTCCGCGAGCCCGGCGGCCCTGGATGAACGGAGCATCCGGGGCCGCTGACGTTTTACGATGCCCCCCTTCGCGAGCGGACGGACCCGGTCAGGGCGTGTCTTGGGACCTGTCGAGCCCGGCGAATACCCACCGGACTAGCGCGGCCATTGGGTCGGGGTAGGAGAACGTCACCGTTGGTGCGGCTGCAGCGGCCAGCCAGACCTCGGTTCCGCCGGCCAGTACCATCCCGTCGAGCGAGTAGAGACTGACGTTGTCGACGCCCGCCGATCGCGCGGCCGAGACGTCGAGGGCCACCTCCACCGGATCGGTGTAGCCCGACGGTAGCAGCAGGCCCGGGGTCGAGATGTTGCCGATGGCGACCTGGGCCCGGCCTGGAAAACGCTGCGCCATCGACTCGGCATAGCGCGCCACGTAACCTGGACGGAGGGGCACGCCCAGCAGGTCGGAAAAGGCAGGGCGATACACCATGACGCTGACCTGATCCCAGTCGATGCCGGCCAGCGGCGTGTCGAACAGGTCCTGCAGGTCGGGGTCGCCGTCGGCCAGGTCGTCGATCGTCCAGGGCAGCGTGACGCCCATGGCCCGCACGCCCGAGGTGTGCAGCCGGTCCACGAGTTCTTGGAGCGCTTGCCGGGCCGCCTCGAACCGTTCGGCGTCCCGATGCGTCGTCAGCAGATCGAGCGCCGCGCCGATCCCGCCTTCGGCCGATGTCGTCCGGAGCTGCTCGGCGTAGGAAAACGACGGCTCGAGGTCGAAGATCAGCCACTCGACCAAGACCCCGTGGGTTGCTGCCCATTCCAAAAACGCCAGCGCAAAAGCCGCGAACGCCTCGGCATTGTCCTCGTTGACCCAGACGCCCGCGTCGGGCAATTGGAGCCACGGCCGGACGGCCACGCCCGCGGCCCGGGCATCGGTCAGGAACGCCGCCAGCTCATCGTCCAGATCGTCGGCTCGCACGGCCAGGTAGAGGTCGGCCTCGTACCGCGCAAGCGTCGGCAGGTGGTCCCGCACCTCAGCCACGGGCAGAAACTCGCTCCACACCGCCAGGCTGCCGACCGGATCATTCCAACAGCCCATCGCTGCCCCCGAAAGCGCGATTGACGTGGCCGCGCCGACCAGGCGGCCCGCCCCGATCAATCTGAAGATCCGTCCGCTTCGGGCGTTCATAACCGAGCATGCTACCCGAGGTATGGGTGTCCGGCCAATTGACGAGGCGGTCTCGGCGTGTCGACTTCTCCATGTGTTGACGTTTCGACGTTTTGACTTTTCGACGTTTGGTCTTCTTGGCTTTTCGACTTGTCGGCCCATCGACGTTCGGCTCTACTGTAGCGTCCACAGACCCCCCCTTTCGCATCGGACCGGGAGGATGCCGCGTTGAACCTGCATTGGATCGACTGGGCGATCGTGCTCGGCATGCTGGCGCTCCCCTACGCCGTCATCTTCATACTCTCCCGCGT